>JAFSUE010000031.1 GCA_017445435.1 Selenomonadaceae bacterium
TCCATCATTTCGACAGGCGCACCAGTCATTATAAAGCCGTCGTACTTTTTGTGCTTAACGTCTTTAAACGTGCCGTAAAATTCCGTGAGATAATCTTTCGGCGTATGTGTCGGCGTGTACGTCGCGGTGTAGATGAAATCAACTTCGACTTGTAGCGGCGTATTGCCCAAAAGTCTAAGCAGTTGCGTTTCCGTTACGGATTTTATTGGCATTAGGTTTAAAATTAAAATTTTCAGCGGTCGAATATCCTGCTTGTAGGCTCGGTCGGCGTCCATTACAAAAATATTTTCGCCTTCCAAAATATTTTTAGCGGGCAGGTTATTCGGAATTTTTATTGGCAATATTATCACCTCAATGTTAGCTTTTAGGTGTTAGCTTTTAGCTTTTAGGTTGTAGGAGGTAGGCGGTAGGATTTTTTACTACTCACTACTCACTACTTACTACTTACTAGCTTTTAGGAAAAATCATTACGCATTACGCATTCCTAATTACGCATTATTCATAGTCCAGCATTGCGTCCATATTGTTCATAAGTTCATGCAAATAATTTTTTAAATCGTCAGCAACTTCAGGACTCCTAAGCGCAAATTCAATATTCGCCTGCAAAAAGCCTATCTTCGTGCCAACGTCGTAGCGATGACCTTTGAACGTGTAAGCGTACATTGCCTCTTCCTTAGCAAGACGCTTTAACGAATCAGTCAGCTGAATTTCACCGCCAGCGCCTTTTTCTTGATTCTCAAGGTACGCGAAAATTGACGGCGTTAAAATGTAGCGTCCCAAAATCGCAATGTTGCTCGGCGCAGATTCTTTGTCAGGCTTTTCAACTAAGTCACGAACTTTATAAACGTCGTCGTCAATGTGTTTGCAGTCGACAATCCCATATTTATTCACAACGTCAGGCGAAACTTCCTGCACGCCAAGAATTGACGTTTTGTATTCAGAAAAAATTTCAATCATCTGTTGAAGTACGGGCTTTTTTGAAATTACAACGTCGTCGCCCAAAAGTACCGCAAAAGGTTCATCGCCGATAAAATGACTTGCCGTCAATACAGCGTGACCAAGTCCAAGCGGCTGTTTCTGCCGTATGAAGTGAATGTTGGCAATTTCAGGAATTGAGCGTACCAACTCCAACATTTGCGCCTTACCATTTTTTTCAAGTTCAAGTTCAAGTTCAATGGAGCGGTCGAAGTGATCTTCAATCGAACGTTTATTTCTGCCCGTGACGACAATAATATCTTCAATGCCAGCCGCCGCCGCTTCTTCGACAATGTATTGAATTGTCGGCTTGTCAACTATCGGCAACATTTCTTTTGGCTGTGACTTCGTAGCTGGCAAAAATCTTGTGCCTAAACCTGCGGCAGGAATTACGGCTTTTCTAACTTTCAATTTTCTCACCTTCAAAAAATTTTTTACGGCGGCAATTATATCACATTTTCGGTTGAAAAAAGTTTTTCCCTCTGCTAAAATCTGAATAAATTTTATAGAGGGGGAATTTTCTATGGACGATAAGGACTGGGAACTTTTTAAACAGAAATTGAACGCTAAGACGGGAATTGATTTGCAACTTTACAAGGAACCGCAAATGCGTCGTCGTATTGGCAACTTAGTCACGCGCTCGGAATTTAAAACTTTCACCGCGTACTTTGACAACGTCGTCAAAAATAAAGATACCTTTGCAGAATTCATTGAGTACTTGACGATTAACGTTTCCGAATTTTTCCGTACACCTGAAAAGTTTTCGTTGCTTGAAACGGACGTTATCCCGTACCTTTTAAAGCGCTCGCCCAAGCTGAATATTTGGAGTGCTGGCTGTTCAATCGGCGCTGAACCTTATTCACTTTCAATCATTATGAAGGAAATGACGCCGAATCAGCGCCACCGCATTTTAGCTAGCGATTTGGATATTGATATTTTGGCGAAGGCTCGCGCTGGCATTTACGCTGACGGCGAATTAAAGGCAATGCGTGCTGACCGTAAGACGAAATATTTCACGAAGACGCCTGACGGTAAATTTGCTGTCAAGCCCGAAATTAAAACTGCCGTTGAGTTCAAGCGCCACAATCTTTTAAAAGATCCGTTTGAAACTGGATTTGACTTGATACTTTGTCGAAACGTCGTAATTTATTTTACCGAAGAGGCGAAGGATCAACTTTACGCAAACTTTTTCAAGGCGCTGAAACCAGGCGGAATTTTATTTGTTGGCGCTACGGAAGCAATTTTAAATTACCGCAAACTTGGCTACACCAGCTATAAACCTTTCTTCTATCAAAAGCCTGAATAATAATTAGGAATGCTTAATGCGTAATGTGTAATGACAATTTTGATGAATTACATTTTGAACAGTTAAAAAAAATTATCGGCTGGGCTTATGACAAAAGCTTATTCTATCGAAATTCGTTTGAAAAAGCTGGCGTCAAGCCCGCCGATTTTAAAACTGTCGACGATATAAAAAAATTTCCATTTCTGACGTTGGCTGAATTAAATCGTGAAGACTCAATGGACTTTCTAACGTTGCCGCTGTCAAATATCGTGCGTATAAATTACGTTGAAGATTCTGACGCGGGAATTAACGTTGCAAATTTCTACACGAAAGACGACGTTGCAAAAAATGTTGAAATGATGACGCGTTGTCTGCAGGCGGCGAAAATTTATCGCGGCTCAATCGTCGGCGTACAAGGCGATTTGTCGGACAGCAAATTTTTAGACGTTATCTACGCGCTTGAATCGTTGAACGTGACAGTTATTCCACTCGGCAATGATTATCGCCGTTGGATAGCGACGCTTGAAAATTTCAGTATGGATACGCTTATCAGTACGCCTAAACTTGCCGTACAACTTATTATTCAACTTCAAGCAGTCGAAAAAAATATTGCCGATT
Organism: Selenomonadaceae bacterium; assembly: GCA_017445435.1. Classification (GTDB taxonomy): domain Bacteria; phylum Bacillota; class Negativicutes; order Selenomonadales; family Selenomonadaceae; genus Quinella. Next base: position 2,879 of record JAFSUE010000031.1, read on the forward strand.
ATCCCATACGAAAAATTATTTGCTTGAACACGAATAACATTCAAAATCCTTTGCAAACTCACATTGAGGAACGTACAGGCGCGGCAGTCTACAATCTTTTTGCGCCACAAGAAATTGGTACGGCTGGAATAATTTTTCAATGTAGCAATACGTCTGGGCATCACGTGCAGGAAGATAATTTTTTCGTCGAAATTGCGGACTTTGCCAGCGATAAAATTTTTGATGATGAACATATGGGCGAACTTGTAATCACGACGTTGACCGCGCAGGCTCGCCCTTTAATTCGTTACAGGACAAGGCAAGCTGTTCGACGTATGGACGGCGTTTGTACTTGCGGCAGAAAAACTTTGAGACTTGCTACGCCGTTTACAAAAATTTTTAATTTAAGGTGAAAATTTTGAAACTTAGTAACCAAAATATTGCTGATGTTATAGAAGAAATTCAAGATTTTTTTGAATCGCTTGACGTGCCACACAAAGATAAACTTAGAGTTGGGCTGTTGTTGGAAGAGGCTTTACTGCGTTATCAAGAAAAATTCGGCGAAGAACACGAATTTAAACTTGTCATAAGAAAATGGTTTAGTACGCCAAAAGTTTTGATAAAAATTAAAGGCGTTCCGTACAATCCGATTGAAGATAACGACGAAACGCAGATTTTTTCGGCAATGATGATGAAAAATCTGATGAGTTACGAAGACACGGGCATTGTTTATCACTACGAAAACGGTTGCAATGAAATTCGCGCCTTTTCTACAAAAAAATCTAAAAAAATAAAAATTCCTGGCGGCTCTACGACCATTGCAATTTTTCTTGCGATTGTTTCAGCGTTAATCGCACAAACTTTTTCTCAACCAACGCAAAACTTGATAGTAGAAAGTTTTGTGACGCCGATTTTAAATTCATTGTTCGGCGTAATTATCGCAATAAATATTCCGCTAGTTTTTATCTCGATTGTAGCCAGTATCTGCGCGATTGAAAATGTAGCGATACTTAATGAACTAAGTACAAAAATTTTGTTGAGATTTTTGGCAATTTTATTTTTTGTCGCGTTTTCATCAATTTTAATCAGTTCGATATTTTTTCCCGTGATAAATTTAAATTTTAGCGAACAAATTTTATCAGGCAATTCTAGTGAATTGGGAAAAATTTTTGATTTAATTTTGTCGATAATCCCGCGAAATATCATTGCGCCGTTTTATGAAGGAAAAATTTTACAAATTGTGGCATTGGCGGTGCTAATGGGAATTTGTATAACAATTTTGGGCGATAAAGTAAGAACAATTAAAATTTGGGTTGTAGACTTGAAAGAAATTATTTTTGAAATGGTAAATATAGTTTTCAAAATCATTCCCGCGATAATTTTTCTTTGCCTTTTCAAAACAATTTTGCAGTCGTCCATCTCCGAAGTTTTTACCGTCTGGAAATTTATTGCGGCGGAATATGTTTTGTTCATTTTTTTAAGTCTGGTAATGCTTGTACGAAATTTAATCAATCACGGCGTAAAAATTGTAGACTTCTTGAAAAAAATTCAGCCCGCAATGTTAATTACCTTCACGACTGCTAGCGGGTCTGCCGCAATGCCAAAAAATATTGAAATTTGCAAGAAAGAATTAAAAATCCCAAAAACGCTCTGCGATTTTTATATTCCAATTTCGCACGCGCTTTGCCCGCCAGCAATGATAGTTGGCTTTATAACTGCCACATTTTTTGCGGTACATTTTTCTGAAGCACAAATTACAATCGCTGAAACGTTTATAATGGGATTTTTGGCGATTCAATTTGCAATTTCAGCAAGTAGCGGCAGTGGTGGAATGGTTGCAATGTTAAGCCTTATGCTAACTCAACTTAACATTTCTTTGGACGCAATAGGTACGATAATGATTGCAGATATTTTTGTCGTAAATATTTCTGGCATTGTGTCGTTGATAGTTCGCGATTGTGATTTACTTGATTTGTCGAAAAAAATTGATTGGGTTGATTAAATGAAAGTTGTAGTTGCTATCGATTCATTCAAAGGCAGTTTATCATCGATTGACGCGGGGAAAATTACGGCGTCGGCTCTTCGTGACGTTGACAAAAACATTGACGTGAAAGTTTTTCCGCTTGCTGACGGCGGAGAAGGTACGGTAGACGCACTGACTAGCGGACTTGACGGCAAAATTATTTCAGCTGAAGTCACTGGACCTTTAGGCGATAAAATTAAAAGCCGCTACGGAATTATCGCGAACAATACCGCCGTCATTGAAATGGCAGACGCGGCAGGAATTACGCTTATTCCCGCTGAAAAAAGAAATCCGCTGAATACGACTACTTACGGTTTAGGCGAATTGATTTTACAGGCGGCGAATAGCGGTTGCCGTGAATTTATAATCGGCATTGGCGGCAGTGCAACGAATGACTGCGGACTTGGAATGTTGACGGCGTTGGGCGTGAAATTTTTACGTGCAGACGGGTCACTAGTTGGAATTTACGGCGGCGATTTGAAAGACGTTGCAACGGTCGACGTTAGCAATTTAAATCCAATCCTGCGCGAATGTAAATTTAGAATTGCTTGTGACGTTACTAACCCGCTTTATGGCGAAAAAGGTTGCTCCGCCGTGTACGGTCCGCAAAAAGGCGCGACGCCTGAAATTGTTCGTGCAATGGACGGCTGGATAAAAAATTTTGCCGCGACGGTTGAAAATCAACTTGGCTTGACTGGCGCTGAAATTGCTGGTGCAGGTGCGGCAGGTGGTCTTGGCTACGCTTTCCACACATTTTTAGGCGGGACGCTGGAACCTGGCATAGATTTAGTTTTGGACGCCGTGAAGATTGAACGCGAACTTAAGACGGCAGATTTTGTGATAACTGGTGAAGGTCGACTGGATTTTCAAACGGCAATGGGTAAAGCGCCTATTGGTGTGGCGAAGTTGGCGAAAAAAAATAATCCTGCCATAAAAGTTATAGCGGTTTGTGGAGCGGCGACGCCTGAAGCCGTCGAAGTAAATCAACATGGCATTGACGCTTACTTCCCAATTTTGCATACGGTGACGACGCTTGAAGACGCGCTTAAATTTGAAAATGCTAAATTGAATTTGTATCAAACTGTCACGCAAATTTTTAGATTAGTTAGTAGTCAGTAGTTAGTAGTCAGTAGTTATGAGGAAATTTTTATGGAATCTGAAGTTAAATATTACAATGAATTGGCTGTCCGCGCTAGAGTTGATGACGCCGCTTTCACCGAACTGTACAAACATTTTTTCCCGCGCGTCTACAACTTCATTTATGCTAGAATGAAAAATGTTGACGACGCTGACGACGTTGTAAGCTCAACGTTTATGAAAGTTTATGAAAGTTTGGATATGTACAACCCAACGAAGGCGGCTTTCTCAACGTGGCTTTTTCGTATCGCGTCAAACTTTATGCTTGATCATTATCGGCGCGTCCAAAAGCACGGCGAAGTTGAATGGGATGATACTTTTGATTCGCCTGCTGATGAATACAATGAACCTGAAAATCAAACTTTGCGTGAGGAAGGCAACGCGGAAATTTTGAAGGCGCTGGATAAACTCAATGAAAAGGAACGTCGTATTGTCGAGTTAAAATATTTTTCCGATATGGGCAACAAAGAAATTGCGGAAGTTATGGGCATCACCGCTAACAA
>JAFSUE010000256.1 GCA_017445435.1 Selenomonadaceae bacterium
AAACAATCTTTGCAAACTTCTAAGCGCTTATAAACATTTTCTTCACTGTACGGCGCATCTATTATATCAATGTTCACTAAAAAATTTCCGCTGGTGTTTGTCGTGATGATGTACCTTTTCTGCAAGCGATTTTGTATCCGCGCAGTTTCAAGCGCCTTGCAAAAGCAGACGTGAAATTTATTAAATCTATTATGCTCGAACTCATCTAAGCTTATGCGTTGGTCGCGAATATAAGCAAGTATAGGACGCTTTCTGAAAAGAAAATATTCATGCGGAGCGCTGAAAGTAATATCCGAATTGTGAAGTATATCTGTAATTTCCAAACCGCCACGTTCAATAAGACTGGCAATTTTTGGATCGATAGGCGGCAATTTCAATTCATACGCTAACTCTTCAAGGTCATTCGGCGTTATGCCTAAAATTTTAAAAAAGTCTTCAAATGCCTTGAATATTGGGCTGTTAAAATCTAACTTTGGCAAGGCTATTCAACTCCAATTCCTAACTTTTCAAATTCCTTGAGAAGTTGCTGGTCGTCAGTGATAAATCTAAATTCAACGCGCCTTTCTTCATTAGATGAACCGCTAGCGCGTCCAAAAGAATATCTGTTTGTTATGACAGTTTGTCTAAGCCATTCTTTTTTATCAGCCATCGCAGGAATACTAAAAACGTACTGCAAAACGTTTCGCGCTCTGCTCTGCGAAATTTCCATATTGTGAAAATAATCGTAATCTGAATCGCGATTTTCGCCAGCTTCAAGTGACGCGTAACCTTCTATTCTAATTTCAGCAATTTTCCCATTAAATTCAGGTTTAGTCAAAACTTTTATGTAACGCGGAAAAAAATCGTTCAAAATTTCTTGGAATTTAGGTTGAACTGTACTTTGTCCAACGCCAAATAAAACGTCAGGCTCACGAAAAGTAACCGCCATTGTTTTATTGTCAATCACTGCGCCCCACTTTTCAAGATCACTCGTAGGAAATTCTTCCACCAACTCTTGGTAAATCGCCTGTTTCAAATCTGCTATCTTGTGACCAGTGCGTTGTAACTCCCACAAAACCGCTAAGCTGATGAAAAGGAAAATCAGCATTAAGCCCGTCATTAAGTCGCTTATTGACTCCCAAACGTCAGATTTATTGTCCGAAAACATTTTAAGCCGTCCTTCTTTCTACGATAAGTCTATCAACTTCGGCAATGCGATCTACCAGCGCATTGTAATTGCCGACCATACGTTTTGTAATTTCGCCGAGCGCCGCTGCAAGTTGTTCCGCCGCCAATCTGCCCTGTTCGCCGTGCATCTTCGTAACGGTTTCAAAACTTGCTTTAAGCTGTGACATTGCGTCTTGAAGTTCGTTTTGGAAGTCCGTATTAAAGCCGTCCAATGCCGCGCCGATTCTATTCATAACATCTTCGGCAGTTTGGCTAAAGTTCGTGACATTATCTGTTACGTTAGTTGAAACATTCAACGTCATTTCGTCCAATTTGTTCAAACTTTCGCGCAATGACATTATCGTTGCCTCCATTTTTTCAGAAACTTTATCAAAGTTTGTAGCCGTCGCCATCATCTGCGCGGATAAAAATTCTTGATTCTGTTTTAGAATTTTACCAAAATTATCAGCGGAATTTTGAATCTGCGCGGCTAAAGTATTTTGATTGTGCGTCATAACTTCATCAAAGTTTTCAGCGGCACGTTGCATTTGCGAGATGACGACAGTTTGATTTTGCGTTAAAGCATCCTTGAAATTGTCGGCGGAATTTTGAATCTGCGCGGCTAAAGTATTTTGATTGTGCGTCATAACTTCATCAAAGTTTTCAGCGGAGCGTTGCATTTGCGAAATAATTACAGTTTGATTTTTATCGACCATTTTAGCAAATTCATTGACGGCAGATTGTAAAGTCGCCACGATTTTTTCTTTATGAGCATTGAAAGAATCTTCCATTGTCTGCAAAATTTCTTGCTGATTTTCAACAAGTCCGTCGTGAATTGTGCTAAGATTTTCAGCAACTTTTTCTGTCGCTTGTATCGAGTAGACAAGATTTTTAGACGTGTCCGTCAAATTGGCTTGAATTTCGATATTCCGCGCAGAAGTTTCCGTGAAATTATCAACGCTTACGCTAAGACGTTCGGCATTTTCCGCCAGCGCTGGGGCAACGTCAGTTGAAAATTTTTCAAAGGTGTTATTCAATACGGTTAATTCGCCGACGGTACTTTCAATCGTCGCCTTGTAATTGTCCTGCCAATCTTTGAGCTTTATAACTGCCGCGTTTAATTGCTTGAAGTTGTCGCCGAATTGTTCAGTAAGTTTATCGTTCAAATCTTTTATAGATTTATTAAACGCGTTTATAAGTTGTTCGCTGAAAACTTCCGCCATTTGGTGTAAAAATTCGTCGAAGGCATTGCGCATTTGGGTTATGCGTTCAGTATTTTCAGCAAGCTTTTGAACTTGTTCACGGTCATTTTCAAGGGAAGATTTTTGATAATCGCGCGTTTCATCAAGGAGCGTTACGGAATTTTCATAGGATTTTTGAGAAAAATTACTCATCATCGTTATTGTAGCGTTCATTGTATCGAGACGCGAAATTTGTTCGTCGCCAGAATTGCGCAATTCAACGCCGAGTGATTCTATAGCGTTGGCTTGAATTTCTCCTGATTTTTGAAGAGTTTGCCCGAGCAGGTCGATAGCGCCAACTTGATTTTCGCTTGAATTTTTAAGCGTTGCTCCCAGCAAGTCAATAGATTTAATTTGTTCTTCTCCTGATTTTTGAAGAGTTTGCCCAAGTAAATCGATAGCGCCAACTTGATTTTCACTTGAATTTTTAAGCGTTGCTCCCAGCAAATCTATAGCTTGAATTTGATCTTCGCTAGACTTCTGAAGAATTGCGCCCAGCGCTTTCATTGAAACATTTTGTTCGCTTAATTTTTCAGCAACACTTTGCAAAGTTCGTTGGGAATTTTCAGCGGCGTCAATAAATTGGTGCATTGTGTTTGAAAGATGCCCAATCGTCCGTTCCAACGCGCCAGAACTTGAATGTTCAATACTTTCCTTAAGTCCGTTAATTGCGTCGGTAATGTTTGCCATTGCCGCGCTACTTTGTGAAATTTGATTTAGACTATTTAAAATTGAGACTTGTTGAGAATTGTTTGTATTCAAAGATTCTTTCAAGTTATTCAACACGTCGAAAATTCCGTTGGAGTTTTTAGAAATATTTTCAAACTGCCCTTGCATTTCATTTTTAGAGCGTTCAACAGCGCCCTTTTGAATAACGCGGCTAATAATAAGACTAAATATAATTCCGATTATGGAAGTTATAAACGCCGTCTTCATTCCGTCTAAAAAAGCTGGGATACTTTCAATAATCTTTAGGACATCGAAATCCAACAGCGCATAAATAATTCCTATGAAAGTAAACATAACGCCGAAGGTAGTAGCGTTTTGTGATCCATTGTCCACAATATTTTTCTTAGCATTCGTATATGATTTAAAGGAAATCCAGCCGCAACCTAAAACAGTACAAGCTATGCATAGCAACACAAACGGCGTTAAAAGTTTTTCTACAAATTGTTCCACATTTTTCCCTCCATAAATTTTAAAACAAAATTAAACCTCAAAAAATTGAAAATCATTATACCCCCCTCCCATTTTTGGTTCGTCAATATCAACCTTAGCGATTTAAGCAATTTTTAATTTTCTGTGAATAATTTGAAATCAACGCCAGAAAATTTCTGCGCGGCATTAAGGGAGCGGAAAAATTTTTCGATAAGTAAGAAAGAGCAGTTACGTTAAGGGTACGTAGACTGCAAGGGATTATAGGGTGGTGACAAGGAAATGTTTATAAATAATGTAAATCCTGCGGCGAATCTTTACTCGTCTAATTCAAATGCGGCGTCAAGATACGCGGCGGCGGCTGGTGTTAGCAACGTGCAGAAACGCGACGAACTGACACTTTCACAGCAAGCACAAACTTTTCAAGACATTTTGAAAAAATTGCAGAATGAGTCTGAAGTTCGCCAGACGAAAGTTGACGAATACGCACAGAAAATTGCTAACGGAACTTATAATGTTTCGTCTTCAGATATAGCGCTTAGCATTTTAGCTAGCCGATTTTAAGGTAAAAGCTTATGTGGCAAGATTTAATTGACATACTCGGAAAAATCTGCGCGGTTTATGACGATCTCGGCAAACTCGGCGAACGTAAACGCGATGCCCTTGTAAGTATTGATATGAAGGGCTTGTCGAAAATTCTTGACGGAGAACAGTTAGCGGCGGCGAAAATTCAGCGCTTGGAGAAAAAACGCGGCGCGATTCTTTTGGAACTTTCTAAAATGCTCAAAGTCAATGAAAACATTCGGGCTGAAGAATTTTACAAAAAAGCGCCAACTTCCGCGCTTAAAGTCAAGTTGATGAATTTGCATTGGACGCTTACACAAAGTGTTGGACGTGCTGTAAAGTTGCGGGATAACAACCAAATTTTAGCACAGAGTGCTTTAAATGCCGTGAGATTTCATTTGAACAGATTGGGCGGCGCGACGATTAATCCAACTTACGGTGCGAAAGGTACTGAAGGCGTCACTCATGAAAAAAAATTCGACTTCAAAGCTTAAGTTAGTGAGTAGTGAGTAGTGAGTAGTG
>JAFSUE010000257.1 GCA_017445435.1 Selenomonadaceae bacterium
TTCAATGCGCTGATCAAGTACAAGTTCCTGCTTATGCAAACTTTCCGCCGTATCAAATGCCGCTGAATTATCTTCCAACAAGCCGCTTGAATAAAATTGCCAAGCTTGAATTGTGACGGCAGTTGATTCTTTGCGCAAATTTGCCAAGTACGCCGCGCCCTGCGGTACGGGAATTTCATTCAATTCAGCCTGTCTAGCACTCAACATTGGAATTATAGTTTGATTAATGTACTCTGCAATTTGAATGCGCCGATCTTCCGACATAATCCCTGTTGAAGTTTGTTGCAGATAAATAAAAGTTGATTGTTCGTTCAAGAAAATATCGTTGTACTTGTCGACAATTTCGCTTGTAGCGTCAATGTAATTTGCCAGCTCTTCTTTCAATGCAGGTGAAACGGTGTCGAGGTATTCACGATAATTTTCAACGCGTACAACTTTCCAATCGTTGCCGCCAAGTTTAAAACTTATGCCAGGAATTTTAAAAGTTTCGCCAAAAAGTTCAAAGCTAGTGCCGCCAATGTTAATTCCGCCGCCGTAATTTTCCAGCGTAACTTTCAGCGTGAAAGGTTTCTGCGTATAATCTTCAATAACTTTAACGTCCGCCGTAGCCTTATCGCCCAAGTTGTCAACATTTTCAACGCCGACGATTGAAGTATGGCGAATCAAACTGCGTTCAAGGAGTAAATCAAAGTCAATGCCAAGTTGCCGACCTTTCAACATCTCTTCGGGCAAAGTCCATTTTCCAGTATTCAGCCGCGTTTTAATGACTTTCACTGCGCCGTTGCACATTTGCGTACGAATTAAGACGTAAAAATTTTCAAAGACTGCGCGTTCATGGTCAGTCAATTGTTTATCGTACTTGAACATATCGCCAGTTAAATCGTCGTAAGCCACCAGCGTAACGGAATCGAAGTCGACGTGATCTTGAAAAATCGTCATGTCGTCTGAATGCAATGACTCAAGCGCTTCAGTCATCGCGTAGCTAGGCGTTTTCGTGTAGCTGATGACGTACCAAACAATGCAACTCATAATCGCCACTATGAACAGTGAAAATGCAATCCATTCGTTACGGCGTCTACGTCTGCGCCTTTCAAGGTTTCTTTTCCAAGTTATATCGTCCATAATTCTCCAAAAAAATAGATGTTTTTGAAAAATTATATCAATATTGAAAGTTTTTGTCTACACGGGCTTTTCATAAATTTATCCGCCAATTTATTTTGTAAAAATTTTTTATTGAGCAAATAAAAAATTTAATATTGAAAATCAAATTGAACTTGCCCGCGCCGAAGAAAAAATCAGCAAGCAAAAAGCTATTCAACTTTTGAGCGGGAATTTTTTTAATGAAATGGCGGCTGGAACTTTTGAAACGCTGGCGGCAATTCATAAAAATTTATTTGAGGAGATTTATTATTTTGCTGGGAAAATACGCGATGAAAATATTTCAAAGGGGAATTTTCGCTTTGCGTCGGCGCTTTATCTGCGCGACGCCGTTTTAAGCGTTGAGAAAATGCCGCAGAAAAATTTTTCAGAGATTGTAGAAAAGTACGTCGAAATGAATGTTGCTCATCCATTTTGTGAAGGCAATGGGTGAAGTATGCGGCTTTGGCTTGACCACATTTTTAAGATGGAACTAAAAAAAGTTGTGGATTGGAGCGCGATTGACAAAAATAAATATCTTCGTACAATGGAATGTAGCCCGATTGACGACGCTGAAATAAAAAAAATTTTGTATGGTGCGTTGACAGAAAAAATTTTCGACAGGGAAATTTTTATGAAAGGTCTAGATGCCAGTTATTTTTATGAAAATTATTTTGCCTATAGGAGTGAAGACTTATGAAAGCTACATTGCTTGAAGGCGTAACGGTCGAGGAAATTTGCGCGGGCTTTGAATACAATGAGCTTGAAGGCAAAGGATTATTTGGCTGGAATGGAAAGTTGACGATACAGCCAGAATATCAGCGAAATTATTTGTACGCGGAAGGCGGCGGCGAAAAAGAAAAATCTGTGATAAATTCAGTTCTGCAAGGCTATCCGATTGGACTTTTGTATTTCAACAAAGTAGGCGATCGCTATGAAGTTTTGGACGGGCAACAGCGCATTACAAGTTTAGGCAGATATTTAAAAAATTTATTTTCGGTGAAAGATTCAAGCGGTAAGCCGAAATTTTTTGATTCGCTTGACGAAGTTGACCAGAAAAAAATTTTGCAGACGCAGTTGACAATTTATATTTGTGAAGGCGCGGAACTTGAAATAAAAAATTGGTTCAAGACGATAAATATAGTTGGGATACCGCTGAATAAGCAGGAAATTTCAAATTCCATTTATAGCGGAAGTTTTGTAACGTTGGCGAAAGAATATTTCAGCAACAGTCAAAATACGCGGCTACAAATTTGGAGTAGCTACGTTAAAGGAAATGTTAAGCGTCAAGAAATTTTGCGGACGGCGCTTGAATGGTTCGTGAAAAGTTCTGCTGATGATGAAGTTGATGAATATATGAGTTTGCACCGCGCAGATGAAAATGTTGATGAGCTGAAAAATTATTTTGAAAAAGTTATAGCTTGGGCGGACGAAACTTTCACGGAAAATTACAGCGAACTTTGTGGGCTAGAATGGGGCAGACTTTACGAAGAATATCACGAAACAGATTTTGACGTAAAAGAAATTGCAGCGGAAGTAGAAAAGCTTTATTACGATGAGTTTGTTACGAATAAGCGCGGAATTTTTGAGTACGTGCTAAAATTTTTGTCGACTGGTGAGGAAGATATAAAACTTTTGCAAGTTCGGTTATTTGGCAATGCTGAAAAGCGAAAAGCTTACGACAGACAAACTAAACTAGCTAAGTCAAAAAATATTTCAAACTGTCCAATGTGTGCGCTTATAAAGGGGAA
>JAFSUE010000258.1 GCA_017445435.1 Selenomonadaceae bacterium
GAAGATGACGCGGCAAGTTCGCAAAGATCGCGTTGAGAAAATGGCTTTTGTACGCGGCGGCACAAGTGCAACTGTTCGCGTCGGTTTAAGTGACGATTTAACTTTCCCACTGCTTGCCAATGAAGACCCAAAAAATTTATCCGTCACGTATGAACTGCCGAAATTTGTTGACGCGGGAATTGAACGCGGACAAGTTCTGGGTAAAGCTATTTTGAAGTACAAAGGCGAACCCGTCGTAACTGTGCCAATGGTGGCGCGTGAAAGTGTTGCCGAAGGTTTTAGCATTTGGTCGACGATTATTGCATTGACTGAACCATTTTTCAACTGGACTGTCGGATAATCATAAACTTTGCCGAAAAATTTCCTATGAATTGTTTGTAGGAAATTTTTTTGTGCTATAATGTAAAAAATTTTGGGAGGAATGTTGATGAAAGAAAAAAGTTTTATTGACGAATTATCGCAAGAAGAACGCCGCGCGTTAAAAGAAAATCATCCGATTCAATCGCAATTAATCTTTAAAATTATTCGTAGCGAAGGCGAAGAAGAATTAGACAGAAAAACTGTCGCACTGATATTTTCAGCTTTAGCCGCAGGAATTTTTGTATCATTTTCATTTTTTTTCCGCTCCGTCCTTCATTTGCATATGGCAGGTTCACAATTTGAGCCGTTAATTTCAAGTTTCGGCTACACTGTCGGCTTTGTAATTGTCATACTCGGACGAATGCAACTTTTTACAGAAAATCCGATAACGACAATAATTCCGCTACTTTGCAATTTTACGGCAAAAGAATTTTTTAAAGTCGTCAGATTGTGGAGCATAGTGTTTTTTTTCAACATTGTAGGTACGGCGATAGCGGCATCATTTTTTTCATTCGACGGCGCAGTTTCTGCAGAATTTGAAAATGCTCTGCACGAAGTAGCAAGAAATGTTATGAGCTTGAATGCGATTGAAAATATTTTTCGTGGAATACCTGCAGGAATAATCATTGCGGCTTTAGTTTGGACCGCGCCGCAGACAAAAAATTTCAGACTTGCCACGATAATATTTTTTGTATATTTCATAGCGTTGGGTGATTTTTCACACGTTGTAGTTGGCTCGTGCGAAATGGCATTTGAAATTATTGAAGGCGACGCAGACTTTTTAGATTACTTTTTCAAATTTTTAATACCCACTGGAATAGGCAATATCATCGGCGGAACTGTGATTTTCACTTTGTTAATTTATAATCAAGTGCGCGAAGAATTGAAGAAGTCATAAAAAAATTTAAATCTCCTATGAAAAAGTTCGTAGGAGATTCAGACTGTAGACAAAATCCGCCTCAAAATAGAATTAAGAATGTAGAATTAATTCTTAGTGCTTAGTTCTTAGATTAAAATATCACTAACTCATTCAATGATATAAATTTCAATATTCTGTCGTCCGAAGTTGATAGCCTCTTCGTACGTGTCGAAGGCAATATCAATTCGGTTGCCGACAATCGCGCCGCCTGTATCATCTGCCACTGCCTCGCCGTAACCTGGAATGTAAACGCGCGTTCCCAATGGAATGACATTTGGATCAACTGAAATTATTCCGTGTCCGACAAGATTGCCCCGCGCAGTGTACAAGCCTAAGCCTGGATCTTGTGAACTGTACGCCGTAGCCTCAACGTAAATCACTCGTCCGTAATTCGGCTCATCAACAATAATTTCTTCCCATGACAAATTTTCTTCATACTGGGAATTTTCCAGCGCGGAATACGTCATAATGCCGCAAACTCCGTCAGCTTTAATGCCCTTCGCCGTCTGAAATTTTTTAATCGCTTCAACCGTCGCCAAGCCGCAGTAACCGTCAGGCGAACCGCTTAAATAGCCAGCTTCAATTAACTTTTCTTGTACGTCAACGACGCCTGGTCCTTCCATTCCAGCTTTAATGACACTGCCAATTTCCGCATAGTTACTTTTAACGTCTTGAATTGGCGCAGACCGTTTAAGCGCATTTAAAGTTGAACTGCCGCAAAGTCCGTCAACTGTCAAGCCGTTTCGCGATTGAAAATTTTTTACTGCCAACGCCGTCGCTGATGAATAAATTCCGTCCGCCGTGCCGCTTAAATATCCAAGTTCAATTAATGAAGTTTGCAACGCCTTGACTTTATCGCCGCTGTCACCAGGTTTAATGTAATTCGACGCGCCGCCGTTCATCAAAGTTGTTATGTCAATTTCATCATAAGCCGCCGCGTGCAAAAGTTCATACGTCACGTGTCCACAAATTCCGTCCGCAGGTAAGCCGATAGCCGATTGAAAATCTTTAATCGCGGCAACTGTCGATTCGCCGTAGTAGCCGTCAATCGCGCCGCTAAAAAGTCCCTGCGCCGTCAAGCAAGTTTGTATCTCCGCAACTTCAGCGCTACTTTCGCCGTAACTTGCCGCCGCGCAGAAGTTGAACGTAAGCGAAGAAAATATCAACGTCAACGCACAAATTTTTTTTCGCAATGACTTCACAAAATTTTTTCCACGCCGTACCATTTTCATTTCCACGCCCACTTTCTAAAAAAATTGTCCGAAATTTTGTTAAGAAATTATAACAAAATTTTTTAAGCTGTCCAATAAACGCGGGCTTATCATAAGTTTTTCATAAAGCGTACAAAAATTTTCGGCAGGAAGTGAAATTACTTTGCCGAATTATTTTACAGAAAAATTTTTTGAAGGGAGATTTTTATGGGAAATTTTAAAGCAGTTGAGATTAAAAAAAATATTTATTGGGTCGGCGCTATTGATTGGTCGCTTAGAAATTTTCACGGCTATGAGACTTCGCGCGGCACAAGTTACAACGCCTATTTAATTTTGGACGAAAAAATTACGCTGATTGATACGGTGA
>JAFSUE010000259.1 GCA_017445435.1 Selenomonadaceae bacterium
GTTATTGCAAGTGATAGCGTCGTAGTTAAAAATGTGCCGCCTTATGCGATTGTTGGCGGCAATCCTGCGAAATTTATCAAATATCGTTTCGACGAAAAAATTATTGAGGCGCTCCTCCGTATTAAATGGTGGGATTGGGACATTGATAAAATTCACGACAACTTCAAATATTTTAACCGCGTTGAAGAGTTCGTGGAAATGCACGACAAATAAAAAGTTGGTGATTAAATGACAGATGAAATTTTAGAAGGCGTACTCGACGAATTTAAAAAGTTGTCTGAAATTCCGCGTCCGTCTAAGCACGAAGAAAAAGTTAGTAGCTACTTGCACCAAACTTTAACGACTTTCGGCTTTGACGTGACGCAGGATCAATTCAAAAATATCATTGCCGAAGTTCCAGCCAGCGAAGGTAAAGAAAATGCGCCGCTTACGATTTTACAAGCGCACATGGACATGGTTTGCGTGGCGGAGGACGGTTATAATTTCGACGCGCTAACCGATTCAATAAAGCTTGTACGCGATGAAAAATTTCTTACGGCGGAAGGTACAAGCTTAGGCGCTGACGACGGCATTGGCATTGCGGAAATTTTATTTATCACGAAAAATTTTTTTGAGGGCAAGTTTGAAAACATTCCGCACGGTCCATTACGTTTAATTTTCACTTCCGACGAAGAACAAGGCATGAGCGGCGCACTTAATATTCACAAGGAACACTTCGACGACGCAAAATTTTTGATTAACTGCGATAGTGAAAATTTTGACGATATTGTTGTAGGCAGTGCTGGAAATTTTCGCGTTGACTTCACGCGGGAAATTGAATTTGTCGACGCGGAAAATCTTTTGTCGTTTAAAATTAAAGTTGGTGGACTGCGCGGCGGTCATTCAGGAATTGAAATTGCCGACAATCGCGCCAACGCTATAAAAGTTTTAGCTAAAGTTTTGCGTGAAATGAAATTGCGCGGGATGGTTCGCCTTGCAAATATTTTTGGCGGTACGGCAATGAATGTCATTCCAAGTACGGCGGACGCAACTATTTTGACGAATTTAAATTTTGACGACGTGAAAAAAATTTGTGATGAAGTTGCCGCGCAGGTTAAAAAAATTTTTATCGGCGAAGTAAATTTAACAATCGACGTTGAAACAGTTGACGCGCCTGAAAAAGTTTTCAGCGGAGATGATTTTAAAAGTTTAATCGACCTTTTAACTTTGACTCACAGCGGCGTTTATGAAATGTCTGGTACTTCGCCACAATTTGTAATTGCGTCGTCAAATTTGGGTATGATTCGTACCGACGATAAAATTACTGTGCAAGTTATGCCGCGCTTTAACATTAATGAACTTGCAAACGAACTTGAAAACGTCAATAAAACGCTTGCCAAACTTACGGACTTTGACGTAAAATTTGAATCGTATTCGCCAGCGTGGAACTTTAAGCCCGACGGTAAACTTTCAAAAATTGCGGCGGAAGTTTTTCAGCGTCAAAATAATTTTCCCGCGCAGGTTAAAATAATTCATGCGGGGCTTGAGTGTAGCCATTTCATTGAAAAAAATCCTGCGCTTGATATAATTTCAATCGGCACGACAAACGAATTTATTCATAGTACGCAGGAACGCTTGCACTTGGACACCGTGACGCCGCAAGTTAATTTGATTGTCGAAACGCTGAAAGAAATTTCAATACTTAGTAATTAGGTAGTGTTGAATAATTAAGTACTGAATCTTTCAAGCCAAAAAATTGAGGTAATTACGCGGCATTTCAGCGCCCTGCAGAGTTTGACGCTTGGGAACACAAGGACGCGGCGTATTGTTTTTATTACTGCAAAGTAAAGCGCGAGCGCGCAAATGCCGCAATGTTTCTTTTTGCTACTTTTTCTTTGCGCCAAAGAAAAAGTAGTTTACAAAAATTTTAAAATAAAAATTCCACTTAATCAACACGCCCTAGTTAGTAGTTAGTAGTACAAGCTAAAATAGGAGAGTTTGAGATTTATGAGAAGTGATATTGTAAAAAAAGGCGCTACACGTTGTGCGCATCGGTCTTTATTCAACACTAATGGTTTCGGGGCAGAGGAACTGTCACGCCCACTGATTGGCATTTGCAATTCCTTCAATGAAATTATTCCTGGTCATATGCACTTACGCTCGATAACTGAAGCGGCAAAGTTAGGCGTTGCGGCGGCTGGCGGTACACCGATTGAATTTCCAGCTATCGGAGTTTGTGACGGAATTGCAATGGGTCACACTGGAATGAAATATTCACTGGCAAGCCGTGAACTTATCGCCGATTCGATTGAGGCTGTAACAATGGCTAGCGGTTTCGACGGATTGATTTTAATTCCGAACTGCGACAAAGTTGTACCGGGTATGTTAATGGCGGCGGCGCGATTAAATATTCCTGCAGTTATCGTTAGCGGCGGTCCAATGTTGGCAGGTCGTCTGCACGGAAAAAATATCAGCGTCAGTCAAGCCTTTGAGGCGGCTGGCAAATTTGCGGCAGGTAAAATGACTCAAGCTGAAATGACGGAACTTGAAACTAAAGCTTGTCCAAGTTGTGGAAGTTGCGCGGGACTTTTCACGGCTAATACGATGAACTGTTTGAGTGAGGCATTGGGAATGGCGCTTGCTGGCAACGGTACAATTCCTGCCGCGTACAATGGCGCACGTTTAATTTTGGCTAAACGCGCAGGAAAAGTTTTGATGAATTTAATTGATAAACAAATTTTGCCGCGCGATATTTTGACGTTGAAAGCGTTTGAAAATGCCATAACCGTTGATATGGGTATCGGCGGTTCATCAAATACAGTTTTGCACTTGACGGCGATTGCTAACGAATGCGGTATAAAAATTCCCGCAAAACTTTTCGACGAAATTTCTGCGCGGACGCCGTACATTACGAAGTTAAGCCCAGCTGGCAAACATCATATGCAAGACCTTGACGAAGCTGGCGGCATTTCGGCGGTTATGCATGAACTGTCCAAGAAAAATTTACTGCACCTTGACGCGTTGACAGTTGACGGCACATTGGCTGAAAGAATTGAAGGCGCTGAAATTGAAAATCCAGAAGTTATTCACAGCGTCGACAATCCGTACAGACCGACTGGCGGCATTGCGATTTTGCAGGGAAATATTTGTCCAGATTATGCAGTTGTCAAAGCGTCTGCCGTTAGTGAAGATATGCTTGTTTACAAGGGCAAGGCGAAATGTTTTGATTCGGAAGAAACGGCTATTAACGCGATAATGGCGGGCGAAATTCACGACGGCGACGTTGTAGTTATTCGTTATGAAGGTCCAAAAGGCGGTCCAGGTATGCAGGAAATGTTGAATCCAACGGCGGCGATAACTGGCGCGGGCTTGAAAGTTGGTTTGATAACGGACGGCAGATTTAGCGGCGCAAGTCAAGGCGCTTGTATCGGTCACATTTCGCCAGAGGCAATGGAAGGCGGTACAATCGCGCTGATTGAAGACGGCGACATTATTTCTATTGATATTCCAAATAGAAAGTTGGAACTGGAAGTTAGCGACGCTGAAATTGCTAAACGTCGTGAAAATTGGGTTAAGCCTGAACCGAAAATTAAGACAGGCTATCTTGCACGTTACGCTAAACTTACAACTTCCGCGTCAACTGGCGCCATTGTTAATGCGTAATGCGTAATGCGTAATGAATTTTGGTAATCAGCGACATTTCCCAGCGCCTGCTGAAAAGTTGTGCAAAAGTAGCAAACGAACGCGGCGAAAAAGTTTAAAATGTTGAAACGTTGAACGCGAGGCGCACAAATGCCGCCTATGTTTTCTTTGCTACTTTCTTTTGCGCCAAAAGAAAGTAGTTTATAAGATAAAAATTAATTTCAAGTTTGATTTTACAAACAACTTCTAGCTATTCTAGGGAGTGATGCGCAATGGCGAAAAAGAAGGGAAGTTTTCTTAAGAAAATTTTAATCGGGCTTTTTGTAATTTTATTTTTACTGTTACTCGGCGTCAGCGCACTTGCCGCTTGTATTTACTACGACGTTATCAGCAAAGAACGTGTCGATCAAGCTAATGAACTGGTCGGCTTGTACAGGTTGCCAGTAATTGGCGCAGGTGGACAGTTTGAATATTTTTCCGTACCTGAAGGCGTTGTATGGCCTCCGCCTGAACCTGAACCAGAAACTGAATCTAAACCCGATGAAAAGCCGACTCAAGTTGCCGCTACTACGCCTGCGCCGACTGAACCTAAAAAAGATGAAAAGAAAGATGATAAAAAATCTAAAGACGTTAAAGTTTCTCAAAAAGAAATTGAAGAGCAGATGAAAGCTCGTGAAGCCGCTGAAAAAAAACGTATTTCAAAACTTGCGCGTATCTATGATAATATGAAACCTGAAGAGGCGGCTAAAGCACTTAATGACGTGAGCTTAGATACCGTTGTATTGATTCTGCAAAAGATGAATGAGGCTAACGCAGGACAAGTTATCGCGAAGATGGATCCTGCGAAGGCGGCGCGTGTCACTCAAATGTTATTCGACGGTCAGCAACGCCGTTTGACTTTGCCGTCAGATTATCAATAAAAATTTTCGTACATAAAACGCCATTGCTTGCGTACAATCCCTTAAATAAATTTCCGCAGTCTAGCGGAATTTTTTTTGCGCAAAATTTATCTACAAAAAATTTTTTATTGCCACTTCTACAAAATAATAGCGTGTTAAAAGTATTTGTGATAGAATTGCCAAAAAGTTTTATGAATGAAAATTTTATGAGGGAGCGCGATATAAATGGATTATTTGCTGGTAATGTTGGCAACGGTTGCAGTAATATTCGGCGGCAAAGCTTTTTGGGATTGGAAAAAAAATCGCACGCCACAACTTGATTTAGATGAACTCGAAGAGGAACGCGCTGAATATCTGCAGGAAAATTTTGAAAAGGCTGTTGCAGATTTTAAATTCATTGAGGACGCGCGAAAAAAAATTACTGATAGGGAACTTTCCGCGCAGATTTCCAAAATGCAAAAAGTAGCCCAAAATTTAATCTCGAACCTTGAAAAGCATCCTGAACGTATACCGTTAGCCTACAAGTTCATCGATTATTATCAAGACCGCGCAGTTAAAATCATTCAGCAGTATCAAGACTTGGAGGCGACGGGACTTTCAACTAATCGCGTACAAGATTTGAAAGATAAAATGAAGTTGATGTTGTCGTCACTTGACGCGGCGTATGAGGATCAATTTGAACACGTTATCAACGATCAAATGATTTCTGCCGACGCTGAATTGACAGTTATGGAACAGCAACTTGACGCTGAAGGCATTAAACGCAACCCTGTCGAAGTTGGACAGCGTGACGAATACGACAACGTTAGAATCGATACAGACCTTTTAGACAGACCGTTGGGCGGCGTCGATACGAATTTGCGCAACTTGCCCGTCTCACCAACTGCGCGGCGTGGTCAACCTCAATCGCCACAAAATCTTTCTCGCGTCCGTTACACTTCCAATCAGCGCAGGGAAGTTGTACCTGGTTTCCCTGAAAATAAACGTCCTGAAATTATCCAGCGAAAATTAATTCAATCCGCGCTTGCAATTTTTTTCGGCTCACTCGGCGCACACAAATTTTATCAAGGTAAAACTTTTCAAGGCGTCCTGTACATTTTATTTTTCTGGACGACGTTGCCAACGTGGATTAGTTTTGTTGAAGGAATTCGCTATCTTTTTATGCCCATTGAAGATTTTTATTTCCAGTACATTGACAATGACAAAGATAGAAACAGGAGATAATTATGGAAGAAATTGTTGGCAAGGTGAACACCGCCATTTCATACGCGAAAGTTATTGAAGACGGCGCACGTGAACAGATTCGGCGAATGTGTGACTACGAATTTACACGCGGCAGTAAAATCCGAATTATGCCTGATGTTCACGAAGGCGCTGGCTGTACTATCGGTACGACTATGACTGTTGACGATAAAGCCGTTCCCAACATTGTCGGCGTTGATATTGGCTGCGGAATGTACACCGTGCCGCTTGAAGTTGATGAAATTGATTTTGAAAAGTTTGATGAAGCCGCGCATTACGTCCCCTCTGGAAAAAATGTTTGGGAAGGTCGCAACGAACGCACGGACTTAAGCGAATTATTTTGTTATCGAAGTTTGAAACAAACGCGCTGGATTGAACGCAGTTTAGGAACTTTAGGCGGCGGCAATCACTTTATCGAAATTGACAGGTCAAGCAACGGAAAATTTTTTCTCGTGATTCATTCGGGTAGCCGTAACTTGGGAAAGCAAGTTGCTGAAATTTATCAGAATATGGCGGTTGACTTGGCAAAAGGTAAAGAGGAACTTTTCAAGGAACAAGAAAAAATTATTCGTGAGTACAAGGCGGCTGGTCGGCGAAAAGAAATTCAAGCAACTTTATTGACGTTGAGAAAAAATTTTGCTGAAAAAAATCCTGAAGTTCCTGCCGATTTATGCCACGTCTACGGAAAATATTTTCATCAGTACTTGCACGATTTAGCGTACTGTCAAGAATTTGCGCGTAAAAATCGTGAGACAATCGCTAAAGTTTTATTGAAACGTTCAGGCATTAGCGGCTTGGAAGGTTTTCATACAGTTCACAATTATATTGACGTTGACGAAAAAATTTTGCGCAAAGGTGCAATCGCCGCGCATAAAGGCGAAGTCGTGTTAATCCCTATAAATATGCGTGACGGTTCAGTTTTAGCCGTCGGCAAGGGAAATGCTGAATGGAATTTTTCAGCGCCGCATGGTGCAGGGCGTTTAATGTCACGGGCACAAGCTAAAGAAAATCTTAGTATGGAAGAGTTCAAACAAACTATGAGCAACGTTTACACAACGTCCGTTAATGAAGCGACGCTCGACGAATCGCCTATGGCTTATAAATCCCTTGACGATATTATTGACGTTATCGACGAAACGGTTGACATTATCGACGTGATGAAACCAGTTTATAATTTTAAAGCTGGCTGAAAATTTTTTAGCGAGAGGAGGAATATTTTGCTCAAGTCGATTGAACTTTTTGCTGGAGCAGGTGGACTTGCTTTAGGGATTGAACGCGCAGGTTTTGAAACAATAGCACTAATTGAGATTGATAAAGATTCTGCGGATACATTAAAATTAAATCGTCCTTATTGGAATGTAATTAACGATGACATTGCGAATATTTCTTCACTCGACTTAGAAAAATATTTTTCGCTCAATCTCGGCGAATTAGATTTACTTTCAGGCGGCGCACCTTGTCAATCTTTTTCCTACGCTGGCAAAAGATTAGGGCTTGAAGATGCACGCGGAACTTTGTTTTATCACTACGCAGTTTTTTTACAAAAACTTCAACCGAAAATTTTTTTATTTGAAAATGTACGCGGACTTTTGACACATAACGGCGGAAAAACTTTTCAAACAATGCTTGACGTTTTCACGAATTGCGGTTACATTGTGCAGAAAAAAATTCTTAACGCGTGGGATTATGGCAACGCTCAAAAACGTGAACGTCTTATAACTTTAGGCGTAAGAAAAGATTTATCTTATAAAATTAAAATAGATTTTCCACCGCCGCATAAATATAAACCTGTTTTGAAAGATGTTTTAAAAGATGTACCGCCAAGCATTGGCGCGGAGTATTCACCTTACAAGAAAAGTTTATTTGAACTTATTCCGCCTGGCGGCTATTGGCGTGATCTACCTGAAGAACTTGCAAAAGCGTATATGAAAAGTTGCTGGGGTATGGCGGGAGGTCGAACAGGAATTTTACGCCAGATGAGTTTTGATGAACCGTCGCTTGCAGTTTTAACTTCACCAACGCAAAAACAAACTGAACGTTGCCACCCAACCGAATCAAGACCCTTTACAGTTCGTGAAAATGCTAGAATACAATCTTTTCCCGACGATTGGCAATTTTGCGGCTCAATGTACAGCCAATATCGTCAAGTTGGAAATGCTGTACCCGTCAATTTGGCATTTGATATTGCCGCGCAGATTAAAAAAAGTTGTGGTAGGTGAACTAAAAAATTGTCGATTGATTTACAATTATTTGCAGAAAAATCTTTGAAAACTCAGACACCAAATTTTCTGCGAAAGGGTATACGCAGTCTTGAGAAACATATTGAAAAACACCGCGCTAAAATTGAAAATCCAAAAGAATTTTATCCAAATTGGGATTTACTTGACGAACGTGAAAAAATTGGAAATATGCGACATTGGAATAAAGAAATACTGGCAGCAGAAGAATCAATAAAAAATCGTATTAAAGAATTAGAAAGTAGAGGTGAAAAACTTTGAGTAATTCTATAACATATGAAGACGTTAATCATATAGTCGAAAAGCTTCTTCATAATTCCAATAAAGTTATTGCTGAAGCAAAAAATGATAGGTCAAATTTGTTTAACGCAGGGCGCAAAGTTGCATATTACGAAACATTGGACACTATTAAAAATTGGTTGACAATATACGGAAAAAATTTTTCTAAAAATATTAGTGATAATGACTTTGAAAAGAAGTTTATGTCTTAAGAGGTGAATATTTTGGACGAAATTAATAAAAACATTGAAGATGACCAAATGAGCCATATTATTTCGTTGGTTTTAGACAACGCCAATGATGCTATAGAAGAAGCCAAACTTGATAAAAATGACAAATTTGCGCAAGGAAGATTATCTGCCTATAACGAAATAATAGAACTCATAAGATATATGCTCATAAGCGGTAGTCAAGATGTAGAGCGTTTTTGTTTTACCAAAAATTTAGAAGAACGGCTTTTAAAAATTAAATGAAAAATTATCGCAGACTTTTAATGTATATGCGCCCTTATCTTGGACGACTCGGGCTAGCAGTATTCTGTATAATAATGGCGTCAAGCGCTAACTTGTACTTGCCGTGGATCATTAAAGATATGATTGACAAAGTACTGACTGGCGGCAATATGGGGACGCTGAATTTAATCGCGATTAGCATAGTTATAGTTTTTGCATTTCGCGGTTTCTTTTACTATTGGCAATCTTACCTTGTATCGTACATTGGACAGCGCGTCGTAGCTGACGTGCGCGAAGTTATGTTTCGCAAATTTCAGCGAATGCCAATGGCTTACTTCGATAAACATCAAACTGGCGAAACTATGAGCTACGTTACAAATGACGTTGCCGCCGTTCAATCCGCGCTTGTCGACAATTTAATTGACTTAGTCACTGAATCAGCAATTCTAATTGGTTCAATCGCGCTAATGCTTTATATCAACTGGAAAATGACGTTGGTTACTTTAATTACCGTGCCAATGGTCGGTTACGCCATGAAAATTTTCGGGCGGAAAATTAAACGCTCTGGTACGCTGATTCAAGAAAAAATGGCTGACATTACGTCCCTACTTCAAGAAAGTATTTCATCCATTCGTATCGTGAAATCTTTTGTCCGCGAAGAATACGAAATTCAGCGCTTTAGCGTCGAAAATAATTTGAACTTCGATGCGTCAATGAAAAATGCAAAATTGACTAGCCTTTTGACGCCAACTGTTGAATTTCTTGCCGCAGTCGGCGTAACGCTAATTGTTTGGTACGGCGGCTACGAAGTTATTCACGGCGCAATGACTCCTGGTTCTCTCGTCGCATTTTTAACTTACGCGGTAAATTTGGCTAATCCCGTGAAAAGACTTTCGCGCATTTACGGCAAAATGCAACAAGCTATGGCGGCGATTGATAGAATTTTTTCTGTCCTTGATATGGATGAGCCAGTCAACGATAAACCTGACGCAAAAACTTTGCCGAAAGTTCGCGGTCACGTTGCCATTGACAACGTAACTTTCAGCTATGACGGACAGCACAACGCCCTTGAAAATGTTTCTTTCGACGTTAAACCTGGTCAAATGATAGCATTCGTTGGACCTTCTGGCGCTGGTAAATCGACGATAGCAAATTTAATTCCGCGCTTTTATGACGTGAATGACGGCACGATTAAAATTGACGGCGTCGACATTCGTGACGTAACTTTAAAATCTCTGCGCGAACAAATCGGTATCGTTCCTCAAGAAACTTTGCTTTTTTCTACAACCGTTATGGAAAATATCCGTTACGGTCGACTTGACGCTACCGACGATGAAGTTATCGCCGCGGCTAAAGCCGCAAACGCAGACGATTTTATTAAAAATTTGCCAAACGGTTATCAAACTCAAATCGGTGAACGCGGTTTAAATTTAAGCGGCGGTCAGCGTCAACGTATGGCGATCGCTCGCGCCATGTTGAAGAATCCGCAAATTTTAATTTTGGACGAGGCAACCAGCGCCCTTGATACCGAAAGTGAAAAAATTGTTCAATCGGCGCTTGATGAACTTATGCGCGGGCGGACAAGTTTTGTTATCGCTCACCGACTCAGCACAATTTTTGCGGCAGACCAAATTTTTGTCATCGATAAAGGAAAAATTTGTGAACACGGCACCCACCAAGAACTTTTAAAGCTCGACGGCGTTTATTCCCACCTTTACAATATCCAATTCAGCAATGTCCGCGATTAAAATTTTTTCAAAAATTTTCTTAAAATTTTAGTTGAAAAAATTTTTATGTTCGCTATAATATTGTGTAGATTTTTCAAAAAATTTTTTTTCGGAAAGGCGGGTAATTTTATGGCAGGTTATAAACCTACACCCGAAGAGATGAATAAAATTCAAACGTCGAAATGGTATCCCAAATACCACCCCGCGCCGCCGTATGGTTGGTTGAACGA
>JAFSUE010000032.1 GCA_017445435.1 Selenomonadaceae bacterium
ACTGAAAGTTACGGCGGAAATAATTCTTATGAACAAGCACCAGCTCCCGTACAAAGTTACAGTGAACCTGATGAAGTTGTAGCGCCTACACATGACGGCGGCGCAATTAAAAATAGATAACATAAAAAAATTTGGGCGTACTTTCTTGTACGTCCTTTTTTGTACAAAAAAACCGCAGAAATTTTTTCCTACGGTTAAAATTAGTGTCAAGATTTATTTTTAAATTTCATTCTGCACAAACAATTCTTAATTCTACATTCTTAATTCTTAATTTGAAAATTACCTTCCGCGTCTGGCGCGACGGCGTCTTTCAAGTTCAGCTTGACGACGTTTGCGCTCTTCAACTTCACGACCTTTAGCCTTATCCATTTTGTAAACGTATGCCATAACTTCGGCGATAGCTTTATAAAGTTCAGGCGGAATTTCGCGGTCAATGTCCAACGCCATCAACATATTAACAAGCGTCTTGTTTTGATAAACAGGTACGCTACTTTTTTGCGCCGCTTCCAAAATATGCTCGGCAGTGTGACCTTTACCCTTAGCAACGACACGCGGCGCAGTGTCTTTATCGGCATCGTATTTTAACGCGACGGCTTGTTTATCTTTGATATTTTCGGCGTCCGTTCCAGATTTTATTGTATCGTCCATGTTTCAATCCCTCACGTTTTTATTTTTTAGTTAGTAGTTAGTAGTGAGTAGTAAGTAGTTAGTAGTGAGTAGTGAAGAAATTCTACATCCTACTTCCTACAACCTAATAAATCGGCGTTATCATTCCCGCGTTGACGGCAAACATTTTACCAAAATTTTTTGCGGGAAAATATTTTTTTTCAGTTGCTGTAATTATCGTTTGAATTTTTCTTTGCTTAAGGAAAGATAAAAGTTGAGTTCTGCGGTCGGCGTCTAATTCGCTCATCACGTCATCAAGTAACAGTAGCGGATATTCGCCCCGCGCAGTTTTCAAAAATTCCAATTCAGAAAGTTTTAATGAAAGTGCCGCTGTACGAAGTTGACCTTGTGACGCATAAATTTTCACTTCCCTATCGTTTATGAAAAAATTTAAATCGTCAAGATGCGGTCCGAAACCTGTATTGCCGCGCTCAATGTCACGTACAGACCGTTGCTCAATATTTTCATAGTACCAACCCAACAAATTTTTTCTAAACGTCGGTGAATAAAAATCTTCCAACGGTACATCAAAATTCACGTTTCTAAATTTGTATTCAACAGAAAAATTTTCGTCCTGCGCGGAAATATTTTTGTAAATCGCGTTAGCCAAATCGTTCAGCCTATAAACGGCGATTATGCGATACAACGCAATTTTCGCGGCGTATTCTGCCAACTGCTCATTCCACATTGAAAGTTCAGACTTTCGCGCTACGCCTTCACGAATTTTTTTCAGCAAACTATTTCTTTGCGTGACGATTCGATTGTAGTTTGCAAGATTTTCAAAGTAAACTGGCGCCGCCTGCGAAATTTCACCGTCTAAAAATTGTCGACGACCTGACGGCGAACCTTTCAACATAAATAAATCTTCTGGCGAAAACATTACAGAATTTAAGCGCCCAATAAAATCTTTCGACCGTGCCGCGTTACCGTTCACCAAAAAGCGCCGTCTATTTCTTTCGGCTGAAAGTTCAATCGACAATTCCTGCGAAACGTCCGCCTTTGAAAAATTTATTTTGACGAAGGCGGCAACGTTGCCCCATTGAATCAGTTCGTGAACTTTCGCGGCGCGTGACCGTAGCACTGATGAAAAGTACACTGCCTCAAGAATATTTGTTTTGCCCTGCGCGTTTCGCCCAAGAAAAATATTTATACCGTCATCAAGTTCAAGCCGCAATTCTGAAATGTTGCGGAAGTTTTTCAAAAAAATTTCTGTTACGTACATTGTTTTTGAAGTATAGCAAAAAATTTTTGTCAACGCCATAGTTTTTTATTAATGCGTAATTAGGAATGCGCAATGCGTAATGAAAAGTTAGATTATTGGAATCGCCAGCGTAAACGTTGTACCTTTGCCGACCGTGCTTTCAACGTCAATCGTGATGTCGTGACTGTCAGCAATTACCTTCGCCATATAAAGCCCAATTCCACTACCGCCAACTTCATTTACAAAAGAATTGCCAGAAAGACGCACGCCGCGTTCAAAAATCTTGTCGAAATCTTCCGCCGCAATTCCAATTCCATTATCAGCAATGCTTACAAAAACTTTGTCGCCCTGCTTAATAGAACTTAGCTTGACACTTCCACTGTTCGGCGTGTACTTAATCGCGTTGTCAAGAAAAATCCTAAGTATCTGCAGCATTGCCGCCTTGTCGCCGTAAATCTGCGCGGCGTCAT
>JAFSUE010000260.1 GCA_017445435.1 Selenomonadaceae bacterium
CGCGTACTTAGTCTCATTGTTAATCTTCCCGCAACGTGCCGCCACAGCATTAACGCCCATTGCCTGCTTAAGATGCGCATAGCTTATCGCCGAGCAAATGGAGTCCGTATCAGGATTTCTGTGTCCAATAACATAAATCGGCTTCGTGCCGCTACCCTTCATAATTTGTCCCCTCTTTACAAAAAAATTTTTTTGAACGATAAACACTTAGACGATAACTTTTCGCCCAAATTTCTGAATATTATAGCGAAATTTTTTTATGAAGGGAAGGGGCAGTAGAATTTTTAAGCGATAAAATTTTTTCAATTTAATGATGAGGTGAATTTAATGGTACGTAAAATTTTTTTAATCGGCTTGGCACTAATTTTTATTTTTCAAACGGCGTACGCGAAAGATAAAACTGTTGCGTTGCCACTTGAAGACCGCGTAAAAATTTTTGTCGACGTGTCCGACATTACAAACTTTGTCGAACTTGATACAAGTTCACGACTGCGCGGAATGTTGACGGAAAAACTTACGGCGGAAAATATTTTCAACGTCATTGATGAAAACGGCGTGACTTACGATCCAATTAACCACAACGAAAATATTTTTGACGCAAAAAATTTAGGCGAACAAAGATTTTTAGCTGACGTTGGCGAACTTTTAATTTACACGCCGCCTGCCGATGAGCCGTTCACTGAAGACGATAAAAATTTCTATGAAAAATTGGGCGTCGAATACATTTTACGTTGCAAAATTTTAGGTCTTGGCGTCGAACAGCAAGTTGAAAGTTACGGTCCAAATATCGGAATTGGCGTCGGCATTGGGACGCGCCGTCATAGCCGTTTCGGAATTGGCGTCGGTACTGGCATTCCTGTTGGCGGTACGCGCAAGCGCAATGTTTATAACGTGGTAGTTCAACTGCAATTTATCAATGCTAAAACTGGCTTTACGTTATGGCGCAGTAATTTTATCGGGCAAGCCGTTAAACACAGTAAGCCTAGCAAAGGTTACGACGACGCGATTGACGAAGCGTACTTGAAGGCGTTGCAGGACTTGACTAAAAATATTGTTAAGCGCGTCACGAATCATGCGCAGAATTTTTTGTTGAAAAGGGAAAATGTTAAAAGCTGATGAAAAATTTTTTTCAAGTTTTAGCCGCGACGTTAATTTTGCTGAATTGCGCCGTAAGTTATGCCGCGCAGGTTGACGACGAACTTTCAGACGATGAGCAAGCTAGACGCGGAATTAAAATTGCGTCCGAACGCTTGAAGAAAGAATTTCCTGTAAGTGTCGAGGCGCGAATTTTTTTTCCTAGTATGGACGCGCATATTAAATCGCACGAAGTTAAAATTGGTGACGACGCGATAAATTTTAATCATTTCGATTTGAACAGCACCATTGCGCCTGAATATATTTTCCGCTACAAAAATATTTCCGTCGACTATCTCCGATTGAAGGAAGATAGCGGCGGAAATTTCGTTGACAATATGACTTTCGGCGGGAAAAATCACACTGGCGCGGTTAATCTTGAAAGTGATTTGCACTACATAAAATTCAACGTCGACCGAGAAATTATTTCATTAATGGGTACGAAGGCGGCGTGGAATTACGGCGTGACTGGGATTAAATGGCGCGGCAGTGTCGAAAGTTCAAGCGGCAGGGTAGATGAAAATTATTTTATGCCCGTGCCAACGCTTGGAATTGCGCTTGAAATGGCGATTCAGCCGAAAGTTAAAGTTTACACAAATATTTCTGGAATGGTACTTGGTGGACACGGTCACTTATGCGATTTTGACGGCGGCTTTGCGTACATGGCGGATAAAAATTTTTCGTGGAAAGTTGGCTTTCGTCACATTGACGCTAAATTGAATTGGCGAAGTGTTCACGGTGATTTTAAGTTGAACGGCTTTTATACGAGTCTCCGCGCAGATTTTTAATCGCCGCTGATTTTGTCGAAAAATTTTCATATACTTTCAAAAAAATTTTATATAAAATTAAATTTACAGAACGCCACTATCAACACCGCTGATTCTGCTGAAAAGTTTTCATAAGCTTACAAAAATTTTCAGCTTATTTTTTTTCGCTAACATTTTTTATAATCGCCAACGCATTAAGACTGCGCGGGTAACCGATATAAGGTTGAATTTCCGTCACGACGCGCTGTAAAAATTCAGCGTCGTTGCCATTAGCGATATTTGCCGCCGTATGTGCCGTAAGTTGAGGTTCACAGCCGCCTTGCGCCGCTATGTAGCAAAATGTTATCAGCTCACGATCTTTGTTTGAAAGTCCAGTTCGCGTGTAGTAGTCACCAAAACAATTTGCCGCCAACATATAATTTATATCGCTCTTCGTCCAATAATCTTTCATAACGTCGCCGAAAAGTTCAACTTGTTTTGCCGTACCTTTTTCACGCCGATTTTCACGCGTCGTCGTCGATTGAGGAGCAAGCGGCAATTTTATTTTTTTCGCCTTCATAACTTCATTTGTCGCCGTCAAAAAAGGTTTCGTCCTGCCAATGCCCAAATACGCCGTCGCTTGATAGACAATTTCTTTAGCTTCAATCGGTGACAAGCCGTCGTCCAACGCAACATTCAACACGCTTTTAAATTCGTCGACGCCTTGACAGCCCAACAGAGCTGATAAAATTGCCATGTAGCGCGTGCGGTTATCCAGCTTGCCGAGTGAAGGAACTTCCTGTGTTGAAAAGTAATCGAAAAGCTCCGTAAATTCGGGGTCAGCTTGACGCGTTGCCGAATCGAAATGAATTGCACTTTTATTTACTGCCGCTTCTGCCACAATACCGCCTCCAAAACTGCCGCTTAAAATTCCTGCCATTGCCAGCGTTGCAAAAAATTTTTTCATTGTAAA
>JAFSUE010000261.1 GCA_017445435.1 Selenomonadaceae bacterium
AAAATAAATTTGTGACAGCCGCATTTTTTCGCGAAGTGAACGGCATCGATAGTGTAGCGAATATTTTTTTCTTGAACGTCAACATAATTAACCCAAAATTTTTTTAAGTCTGTAATTGTTTTTCCGTGATACTCTATCGTTTCCCACGCGAAATGGTAAAAAGTATCAGCGTCATTAAAATTTGGCGTGAAAGTAGAAAGTTCGTCAAGATTCGTTTCAATGATTTTTAATTTTGATGAATTCGGAAGGCGATATAAATTTTTTGAGTTGCGCCGAACAATCGCTACGACTTCAATATCATTTTTCAAACATTCTTCGACCGTCGCCGCACCAAGCATACTTGTAGCGCCCGTTACTACGATTTTTTTCAATGTAACATCTCGCTTTATAAAAAATTTTAATACAAATATATTTTACAACAAAACTTCAATAATTTAAATTCCCCCAGCAAAGATTTTGTTACTTGAAGTAGAAAAATGATTTTTGTTGTCAAAAATTCAATGTTGTAGTATATTTTAGCAAACAATACTTTGAAGGGAGAAAATTTTGTGAGGAAAGACCAATTAGCCAAATTGCTAATCTGTCTGGTTGCAATCGTGGCATTATTTGTAATATTTATTCGTCCGTTGGCACATTCAATTCGTCAAGGGCTCGACCTGCAAGGCGGAACGCACGTCGTACTTGAGGCGGAAGATACAGAAATTGCGCCAGTTAATGAAGACGCTATGCAACGTGTCGTTAGCATTATGGAACGTCGTATAAATGAACTTGGTTTAGCTGAACCGATTATTCAGCGTGAAGGGTCGCGCCGCGTCATTATTGAACTGCCTGGCATTAAAGACCCCGATAAAGCTATTGCAACGATTGGCAAAACGGCTATGCTTGAGTTCAAAGACGAAGACGGCAACACGCTTTTAACTGGCACGGATTTAAAAGACGCGCAGGCGGCTATGAATCAGCAGAACAATCAAAGTGTCGTAAATTTGGAATTTAGCGACGAAGGCGCAGAAAAATTTGCTGACGCCACTTTAAATAACGTCGGCAGGAAAATTGCAATTCTGCTTGACGGCGAAGTTTTAACAGACCCTGTTGTACGTGAACCAATTCTTGGTGGACGCGCTGAAATTTCCGGTCAACGCGATTTAGAAGAAGCGCAAAATTTAGCTGTCCTCTTACGTAGCGGCGCATTGCCCGTCAAAGTCAACATCATTGAAACGCGTACAGTTGGACCTTCACTCGGTCAAGATTCTAAAGATAAATCTGAATTTGCATTCGTCATCGGCATTGCGGCAGTTTTAATTTTTATGTTGCTTTTCTACAGACTTTGCGGCTTTATCGCGGACGTTAGCTTAATGGCGTATACTTTACTGTTGCTTGGAATTTTGAAAGGATTGGACGCAACTTTAACATTGCCAGGCGTCGCAGGAATAATTCTTTCAATAGGAATGGCAGTTGACGCGAACGTTTTAATTTTTGAACATTTCAAGGAAGAATTTAGATTGGGAAAAACTTTGCGCCTTTCAATGGAGCTGGGATTTAAACGCGCCTTCACGACAATTTTTGACTCCAACACAACGACGATAATTGCGGCGGCAGTTTTATTTTTCTTCGGTACGGGCAACATTCGCGGCTTTGCGATAACGTTGGGATTAGGCGTACTGCTTAGTATGTTTACGGCGGTAACCTTAACGCAATTTATGTTAAAGCTTTTAGTCAATTCGCGATTGATTGAAAGTCCTTCCGCTTATGGTGCAGACGGATTTGTACTGTTCGACGACTCAAGCAGAAAGGCGGTGAAGTAATGCCTAAGTTTGACATTGCAGGACGCGCTAAGATTTGGTTTATAATTTCACTGCTGATAATAATTCCTGGCTTAATCTCAATGGTAGTACGCGGCTTTAATTTCGGTATCGACTTCACAGGCGGTACGATTATAGATTTAAAATTTGAACAGCCAGTAGAAATTTCAAAAGTTCGTGACGCTTTAAAACCATTTGGACTTGACAATAGCACGATTCAACTTTCTGGTGAAAGTTCAGACGTGACGGCGGCAACTAACGTTATGATTCGCACGGTTGACTTGGAAGAAGTTCAGCGAAAAGACGTAATGGCGGGCATTCGCGAAAACGTCGGCGCGTATGAAGTTCTGCGCGAAGAAAAAGTTGGTGCAGTTATCGGCGGTGAATTAATTTTTAACGCGGTAATGGCGCTTGTAATTTCATGGGTATTGATAATTTTGTATATCGCCTACAGATTTGAATTTAAATTCGGCATTGCGGCGATTATCGCACTTGTTCACGATATTTTAATTGTGCTGGCGTTTTTCTCCTTCACGCAGCGGCAAGTTGATTCGTCATTCGTAGCGGCGCTTTTAACGATTGTCGGTTACTCAATCAATGATACGATAGTTATTTTTGACAGAATACGCGAAAATTTGAAGTTGCACTTTAAGCGCGGCAGTGACGCAGTAGCGCTGGTCAATCGGTCTGTCTATCAAACTTTGACGCGGTCACTGTATACGGTCTTTACGTGTTTATTTACGACGTTTGCATTATTTTTCTTTGGCGGTGAGACGACGAAAGATTTTGCATTTGCGCTGATAGTTGGATTTACAAGCGGCTGTTATTCATCGATATTTATTGCGGGACCGTTATGGTTGACGCTTAGAAATATGGCGAATAAAAAAGGGACTAGGGAGTAGGATTTAATTAGGAATGCGGAATTCGTAATGAAATACTACTCACTACTGACTACTAACTACTCACTAAAATTGAGGTGATAAAAATGGCTAAAATCAGCATTGAAGTTCCTGCCGCAGTATTGTACGGAACGAATATGAATTTGGCGGAAACAACTTCATTTGCAAGAAAAGCTTTAGCAATGGAGTATTACACGCAGAAAGAACTTTCGCTCGGCTACTGCGCGGAAATTGCAGGACTCTCGCAATTTGAATTCATACAATATCTTGGTAAGCATAATATTTCTATTTTTCAATTTGATGACCTTGAAGAATTTCAAAGAGAGGTGGCAGTAGCTAAGAATGAGTAAAGCTATTACGAATACATCGCCTTTGATTACATTAAGTAAAATGGGACGCTTGAAAATTTTGCGGGATGTTTACGACGAAGTAATTATACCTAAGGCTGTACTTGAAGAAATTAAAGCTAAAAATGATTTCGTCGCTAAAGATGTCGTAAACAATTTAGATTGGCTGAAAGTAATTGATTGCCCTGAAGTGGATCGCAAAAAATTTCGTTCTATACTGCACGCTGGCGAAATTGAGGCAATAGTTTTGGCTCAATCTATAGGTAGTAGATATTTTCTCATAATAGATGACCAAGCTGCTAAAAGAGCGGCTAAATTGCTTAATCTACCAGTGACAGGAACTTTGGGCGTATTATTGGAAGCTAAACGGCAAGGAATTTTGGAAGAAATTGCTCCTTTAGTCGAATTAATGCGCGAAATTGGCGTTTATTTGTCTGACGAAGTTATAAAAATGGCACTAAGTACAGCTGGCGAAATTTCGCAGACGGAGCAATCCTAATGCAGAAAAAATTTTTAGTTAAACAGGCGGACAACGTGCAAGTTGATAAACTTGTAAACGCGCTCGGCATTAGCGAATTGACGGCAAAAATTTTAGCCAATCGCGATATTACGGACATTGACGCGGCTAGAATTTTTTTGAATCCTGAATTGCAAGATTTTTTCGATCCCTTCCTTATGAAAGATATGGACGCGGCAGTTGATAGAATCATCACGGCGATTAAAAACGGTGAAAAAGTTTGCGTTTACGGTGACTATGACGTTGACGGTATGTCTGGGACGGCGCTTTTGATTCGCGCTTTGAGAAAGTACGGCTTGAAAGCTGTACCGTACATTCCGCGCAGAGTTGAAGGTTACGGCTTGAACATTCCCGCGCTGGAAAAAATTTATAAACACGGCGAAACGCTTTTAATTTCCGTTGACTGCGGAATTTCCAATGCTAAAGAAATTGCCGCTGTTAAAGGCAAGCTCGACGTAATTGTCACGGATCATCACTTGCCCGCCCTTGAAAAAATTACTGACGCCGTTGCAGTCGTCGATCCACATCAACCGGAATGTCCCTACCCCGATAAAACTTTATGCGGCGCTGGCGTTGCCTTCAAACTTTGTCAAGCGTTGGCTAAAAAAATTCGTGGCGTCGACGTACAAAATTATATCGCTGACGTTGAACTTGCCGCGCTTGCAACCGTCGCTGACTTAGTGCCGCTGAAAGGTGAAAGTCGGAAAATTGTACGTCTCGGCTTAGAAAAAATGCCGTCGTCACAATGTATCGGTCTTCGTGCGCTGATAAAAGTTTCTGGCTTTGAAAATAAAAAAATTACGTCGGAAAATATTTCCTTCCAAATTTCGCCGCGCTTAAATTCCATTGGTCGCCTTGAATCGGCAATGACTGGTTTGAAACTTCTTTTGAATGAAAATCTTGAACTGGCTGAACAAATTGCTGAACATATTGACGACGCGAATAAACAGCGTAAAAGAATTGAACGCGAAATTTTTTTACAGGCTGATGAAAAATTTAAAACTCTGCGCGAAGAATCTGGCGGCGATATGTGGTCTGCCGTAATTTCTGGTGACAGTTGGAACGCTGGCGTTATCGGTTTAACTGCGTCGAAGTTGGCGGAAAAATATCATTTACCTTCGGTCGTCATAACTCACGAAGGCATTCTTTCGCGTGGCTCGTGTCGCAGTATTCCCGCCTTCCATATGAAAAATGCGCTTGACACTATGGCAGATTTATTTGAAAATTACGGCGGGCATTCTCAAGCGGCAGGCTTTTCAATTTCCAGTAAGCTTGTACCTGAATTTAAACGGCGTTTCGACAATTACGCAAGGGAACATTTGACGGACGCAGATTTCATTCCCG
>JAFSUE010000033.1 GCA_017445435.1 Selenomonadaceae bacterium
TCAGAACGGTCGCCACTTCCAACTTGGTTTTTCCTATCAGCGGCAATGGCTTCATTCTGTTCACGTACAGCCAAATCCTTCACGCGGGCACGAAGTACGCGCATAGCTTTTTCCTTATTTTTCAGTTGGGACTTTTCATCTTGACATTGTACGACAATTCCACTTGGAAGGTGCGTTATACGAATTGCCGTTTCAGTTCTGTTGACGTACTGTCCACCTGCCCCGCTCGCGCAGTACGTGTCAATACGCAAATCGTTAGGATTTATTTCTACGTCGACTTCCTCCGCCTCTGGCAAAACGGCAACGGTAACCGCGCTTGTATGTATCCTGCCGCTTGATTCAGTGACTGGTACGCGCTGAACTCGATGAGTTCCGCTTTCATATTTCAATTTGCTGTACGCGCCTTGCCCGTCAACTGTAAAGGAAATTTCTTTAAAGCCGCCTATCGTCGTAGGGTTAGCGTCGACAATATCAACGCGCCAACCTTGACGTTCAGCAAACCGCGTGTACATTCTAAATAAATCTCCTGCGAATAATGCCGCCTCTTCACCGCCAACGCCGCCGCGAATTTCCACTATAACGTTTTTGTCGTCGTTAGGGTCGCGCGGTAAAAGCAAAATCGGCAACTCTCTATCAAGTTCAGCTTTAGACTTTTTCAGCTCGGCAAGTTCTTCAGCCGCGATTGATTTTAATTCGTCGTCTTCAGCCGTTTCAACCAAAATTTTATCTTCGTCAATCTGCGCTAAAATTTTTTTGTATTCGCGAAATTTTTTTACAATCGGTTCAAGCGTCGAAAGTTCCCGCGTTAATTTTGTGAATCTGTCGACGTTGGCAACTACGGACGGGTCGCCAAGTTGTGATTCAATTTCGCGGAATCTGTCTTCAACTTTTTGTAATTTGTCAAGCATTTTCAACCTCATTATCTTTTAAGCGCGTCGCAACCGATGAGCTTTTATCAGCGTGCGCCACGTAATATTTCTCGTCGTCAGGCAAATTATCATAATCAAAGTACCAAGGCAAATGTTTGCAACGCAAATCGCCCATTGTACGCAGAGAAAATCTTAAACTGTAATTGCGCGTGTTTGAATACAGGGCAAAAGTTGTGTCGACATTCGCATAGCCAAAAGTTTGATTGATTCGCGCCTGCCGTTCAAAATTTTTCTCTGTACGTTGCCAAAAACTTTTGTCGTAGAAAGTTATATCCTCCCATACAAGCGCCGTTCCAACTTTGCGAAATTCTCGGTGCGTGTTCAAAATTTCGTACAAATTCCGTACAAAATCTTTTGGGCAATTTTCAACAGGCACAACGTCAGGGTCAGTGTACACATACGGCGAAGAAATTTTCATCTTCTCCAAAATGTTCGACTTCCACAACGCCTTGTAACCCAAATTTTTTTTCAGCAGAACAATTTTAACCGCAGAATTTTTTTCAAGCTCTGAATAATATTCTAAAAGTTTTTGGTACGTCGAATCGTTATCCAAAATTATCAAATTGCGGTAGCCAGCGTCAAGTAGCCAATCAATCAGCTGTTTCATCACGCCAAGACGGTCACGCGCATTTATAAAGATCGGCACGTCCCGCCAATCTTTTAAATCCCACAAGCTATTAATTTCCCGCGCTAAATTTTTGTTAGTGTAATTTCTTGCAAGCTTGAGATTATGTTTAGCCTCGTGAAAGTTGGATTTAATTTTCAGCGTTTCGGAATAAAAATTTGCCGCGTCATCAAAACGTTGCAACATAGCGAAACAATTAGCACGATAAAATAAACTAAGTTCGTCGAAGTCCTGCCATACGCGAAAACGAAAATCATCATAAACTGCAAAATATTTCGCGGCACGGACATAATTTCCCGCAAGATAATTAACGCGCCCAAGTATATAGTACAAATTGAAACTGCCGCGCGGCGGTTCAGTCAAGTTGTCGACAATCGTATAAGCATAAAATTTCGCGCGTTCGACGTTGCCTTCACCCAAATATTTCAGTGATTCGTACACAAGAAATTCGCTAAGCTCTAAAATTTCTTTCAGATTGTCGGGCAAGTCTTCATCGACGCTGTAATTTTTGCGAAATTTTAAAGCGTCAATGATACAGTCACAAATTTTTTCAACGTCGCCGTCTTGTCTTACGGCGCAAAATTTTTCATAAAGTTCATTTAAATTCATCGTCACACTTCCGAAAAAATTCATTACGCATTACGCATTCCTAATTGCTAATTATCAAAAGCGCATTGATTAAACGTGTGCCAAGCTAAAGTTGCACATTTTACGCGGGCGGGCATATTTGCAATATTTTTCAACGCCGCCGCGTCGTCAAGCTGTTCAAGTTCATCATCATTCGTAACGTCGCCTTTAATCATCGCGATAAAAAGTTCAGCAAGTTTTTTCGCGTCGTCAACTTTTTTGCCGCGCAGAAGTTCAATCATCATATCGGTTGACGCTTGAGAAATTGCGCAACCTTGCCCAGTGAACGCCGCGTCTTTAATCACGCCGTCAGCAATTTCAAGTTGCAAAGTTATATCGTCGCCGCAACTTGGATTATGTCCGCGCTCTGTGAACGTCGCATTGGGAAGTTGCCGCCGATTTTCCGTAGCGTGGCTGTGTTCAGCAATTAATTCTGTATAAATATCTTCAAGCAAGTTTCGTTACACCTCTAATTTTTTGTCAGTTGCGGAAAAATTTTACCGCGAACTATTTTTCACCCTAGATTTTTTTATGCTAACACATTTTTTTTAGTGTTGCAACTGAAATATACCCAATTAAAAGAATAGCGATTAAGTAGATTGAAAAATAAAAAAATTTTTATGAAAAATTTAATTCCTTAATTAGAAAATGCGATAACATTCTACAGTGTCATTTGATAAAAATTTAAGGAGGTGAAAATTATGACAGACGCTGTAGTCAATTTCTTTATCGATAAGGTTGTTCCTGAACTGGAAAAGCTAATGGAAAATTTTGTTATGATTGTCATAACGGTTATGTATTTCTTTTACGTTCGATATAAAAAGTTCAAAGATGAAGAGATTGACGACTTTGTTACTTTTTTAGATAGGTTGGAATGGTTTTTGCTAGGTAAAATGGAGGTGTTATCAAATGATATTGAAAAAAATATCGCGGAAGTGAATCAAAAATCTATAGCCGACAAAAGTGAGTACAAAAATTAAGGAGGAAATAAAAATGGGTCCAATAATAACTACCGTGTTGAAAGAAACTGCTAAAATAGCAATTCCTGTTATAATCAATGAATTGTTCAAGGACGATAATAAAAAAACGTCACATCGTCCACCAAAACATAAAAATCGACGACCTAATTATAAAAATAAAACTGGCAGATAAATAGCCTGAAGAAAAACGCTTAATGTATCTATAAGTTTGTGTAATTTCGCATTACGCAAACTTTTTTTATTTTAAATGCATAACGTGACGAACTTTTTTAATCGCGTCAATAAGTCTGTCTACGTCGTCAAGCGTGTTGTAAAAATAAAAACTGGCGCGGCACGTCGAATTTTGCCCCAAGTATTTCATTAGCGGCTGTGCGCAATGATGACCTGCACGAATCGCCACGCCTTCAGCGTCAAGAATCGTCGCTACGTCGTGCGGGTGTACGTCTTTCACGTTGAAAGTTACAATTCCAATTTTATTATCGCGCCGCGAATCGCAACCGTACAATTCGACGTAAGGAATTTTTTTCAGCTCCGTTATAGCGTACTGCGTCAAACTTTTTTCAATGCGTTCAATTTCATCAAAGCCAAGTGAGTTAATATAATCAATCGCCGCGCTAAATCCTGCCGCTCCGCCAACGTTTTGCGTTCCAGCTTCAAATTTATTCGGCAATTCGGCAAAAGTCGTAGTCTGTTCTTCAACGTACTCTATCATATCGCCGCCGCTAAGGAAAGGTTTCATCGCGTCGAGAATTTTTTCACGCCCATATAA
>JAFSUE010000034.1 GCA_017445435.1 Selenomonadaceae bacterium
AAAAATTTCTTGGCTCAAAAATCTGCGCGGCGTGTCATTAGCGTCTGACGCATTTTTCCCATTCGGCGATAATGTTGAACGCGCCCATAAATCTGGCGTTGAATTTATCGCGCAAGCTGGCGGTTCAGTTCGTGACGACAATGTTATTGCGACGTGCGACAAATACAATATCGCAATGGCTATGACGCATATTAGGTTATTCTACCACTAAATTATTTGGAGTAAAAAATTTTATGGACAATGAAACATTACGCATTGCAAATTCCGCATTACGCATTAGAAAAAATATTAACGCAATGCCTTCTTATGACGGAATAGAAAAAAATTACAGAATAAAAATTAATGCTAACGAATCCACTTTAAATTTGCCGCCGCTTGTTGAAGAGCGCGTCTTAAATCGGCTGTATCACGTAGCCTTCAATCGTTATCCCAATGAAGAATATTATTCGCTGGTTGAACAAATTGCGCGTAACTTTTCCGTCAAGGAAGAGCAAATTTTGTTGGGCAACGGTTCAAGTGAAATTATCGAAAAAATTTTTTATACATTCGGCGGCGACGGTCACAAAGTGGTATTTCCCGTGCCGAGTTTTTCCATGTACAAAATTTACGCAAAGGCGGCTGATTCGCAAGCTGTACCCTTCGACCTTGATAAAAATTTTGATATTGACGTTGACAAGTTCATTAAAACTGTTCGCGACTCCCGCGCAGATTTAGCCGTCATTTGTAACCCAAATAATCCTACGGGCAATGCGTTGACGGTTGACGACGTAGAAAAAATTGCCGCGTCGATTGACTGCGCTTTTTTACTTGATGAAGCCTACGTCGAATTTTACGGGCATAGCGCCTTTAAACTTATTAATAAATATCCCAACTTAATCGTAGCACGAACTTTTTCAAAAGCTTATGGACTGGCGGGAGCGCGTGTCGGCTATATGATTGCCAATGAAGACGTAACGCGAATGGTAGGAAAAAGTTTTATGCCGTACCATATGAACACGTTGAGTTTGGCGGCGGCTGATATTGTCTACCAAATGCGCGACGAATTTACACCGCGAATTCAAATGACGATTGCCGAGCGTAAAAGAATTTCTCAACTTTTGAAAATGATACCCGCGCTTGAAGTTTTCCCTTCACATACGAATTTCATTTTGATTCGTCACGAAAAGGCGGAAGGGCTTAAAAATTATCTTGAAAGCGTTGATATTGGCGTAAGATATTTTTCGCCGTCCGCGCAGGGGCTTAAAAATTGTCTGCGCCTTTCAATGGGTACGCGCGAAGAAAACGACGAAGTTTTCAAAGTCATTTCTGATTGGCTAAATACAGATTAAGGAGGAAATTTTTATGTCGGGGCTAAAAGCTTTTTTTGCGGGAGTGCTAGCAATTTTGATTTTATTCGTGTCTACGAATAATGTTGCCTTTGCCGCCAATGCTGAAGCAGAAGCTTACAATCTTAAAGGCGTCGAATATTATAATTCTGGAGAATATCAAAAATCCGTAGAAGAATTCATCAAAGCTATTAACATTGATGACACTAACCCTTTATACTATGCCAATCGTGGCTGGTCTAATTGGAAATTACAAAATTTTGATGACGCTGAAAGAGATTTTAATAAAGCCATTCAACTTGATGAACATTTTGCCAATGCTTATGCTGGTTTAGCTTGGATGTATAAAGAACAGGGAAAAATTAAAGACTCCGTAGATAATTTTGTAAAAGCCGCTATAAATTACTACAATAATAAACAATATGATAACGCTAAAATCGATTTTGAACACGCGCTAGAATTAGATCCTAATTGTGAAGAGGCACGGCATTATTTGGAAATATTAAATGGCACGGAGCCTCCTCCAGATACGAATGAAGGTAATGGCGATGACACTGGCACTACTATAGATCCTTCTAAACCAGAATATCATTATCAAATGGGGCTTACTGCTCGTTATGAGAATAATGATGCTGAAAATGCGCTTAAGCATTTTACAAAAGCTATAGAATTAAAGCCAGATTATATTGCCGCTTATGCTGAACGCGCTAAGGTTTACTCTGAACACTTTAAAGATTATGTAAAGGCATATCTAGATTATAGGGAAATTATAAGAATTGATGATTTCAAAAAAGAACTTCCTGAAGAGCAAAGAGCAGAGTACGAACACAAAAAAAAAATTTGCTGGGAAGAATTAAACTTTATAGAAAAGTTTATGGTAACCTTTCCAGATTTTTTTAAAAACTTAGATGATCTTTCAATAGCGTTATTAATTTTGATGTTCATTAATTACGTATTGGAATTTGTCGGCGATAAAATATTAAATGGAATAAATCCAACGTTAATTGTCTTAGTAAAAAGATTATTAGGAAAAGGCATATTGTTACTTTCCATATGGTTCATGGCGCTTTTGGACAATAAATTAACGGGTTCGTCTTCTTTTAGCGAATATTTTACTATGCTGGTATTCCTTTATGAATTCCTGTATGCATTAAATAATGCAGATCGCGCTGGAATCCCTATACCTGATTGGTTAATGGCTCTAGTTAAAAAGATTATTTCCACGATTGAAGGTTTCTTTCAAAACTTTGGTGGACGTAGAAATAACGAGCAACAATAAAATTTTGAGAAAGGAAAGGTGTTAAATGGAGGTTAGCGCAATTTCAATGTTGCCGCCAATCATAACTATTGTGTTGGCGCTTGCAACGAAGGAAGTTTATTTTTCGCTGATACTCGGAATTTTTTCTGGCGTAATGATTTTTACAGGCGGAAATTTTCTTGAGTCAATCACGACGTTTTTTGCAATTATGTCAGGGAAAATCGGCGACAACGTAAATATTTTAGCGTTCCTTGTCATCTTAGGAATTTTAGTTGCGGCGATAACGCGTTCAGGCGCAACTAAAGCTTATGGCGATTGGGCGCGGCGTACAATTTCTGGTAAAAAATCTGCATTGGGCGTTACAGCATTTTTAGGAATTTTAATTTTCATTGACGACTACTTCAACTGCTTAACGGTCGGAACAGTTATGCGCCCCGTCACAGATAAATTTAAAATTGCCCGTGCAAAGTTAGCTTACGTCATCGACTCGACGGCAGCGCCAATTTGTATAATCGCGCCTGTTTCAAGTTGGGCGGCGGCAGTTAGTTCATCACTGCCTGAAGATTCACTTGTCGACGGCTTTTTACTTTTCCTGCAGACAATTCCTTTCAACTTCTACGCAATTTTAACAATGATTTTTATGGCATTTATCATAGTCAGCGGCAGGGATTTTGCGACAATGCGCAAATCTGTTGACGAAAGTTTAGACGAAGTGAAAATTCCCGATGAATACAAAGACGCGGACGAATCAAAAATTACTGGCGGCAACGGAAAAATTGTCGACTTAGTTTTACCG
The DNA here is from genome assembly GCA_017445435.1 of Selenomonadaceae bacterium. Lineage (GTDB taxonomy): Bacteria > Bacillota > Negativicutes > Selenomonadales > Selenomonadaceae > Quinella. The sequence continues at coordinate 3,380 of JAFSUE010000034.1, forward strand.
CTTATAGTTTTAATTGCAGTCTGCGTTTACGGAATGCTTTATACTGGCGGCATACACGAAGGCAAATCTATAGCGGACGCCTTTGCAGACTGCGACGCGTCACAAGCGCTGGCGTTAGGTTCATTTATCGCGCTGATTTTCATTTCAGCACTTTATTTGCCGCGTAAAGTCATCACCTTTTCGGAGTACTGCGAATGTTACTCACAAGGATTTAAAGCAATGGTTCCCGCGATATTCATTTTGTGCTTAGCATGGACGTTGTCAGGCGTTTGCAGTAGCGACTACTTGAACTTGGGCGGCTACGTCGGAACAATCGTTCAGCAACATACTTCGTTATCAATGTTCCTGCCAGTAGTATTTTTCATCGTGTCAATCTGTTTAGCATTTGCGACGGGTACAAGCTGGGGGACGTTCGGAATTTTAATTCCAATTTCATTATCGATACTTACGAATTTACCAGAGACGGACGCGGCGAATTTGCTTGTAATTTGTATAGCGGCAATTTTATCAGGTTCAGTCTGCGGCGACCATGCGTCCCCAATTTCAGACACAACAATTTTAGCGTCGGCAGGTGCGCAATGTAACCACCTTGAACACGTGGAAACGCAAGTTCCGTATGTTATAGTAGTTTCAGCGTGTTGCACGGTAGGATTTTTAGTTGCTGGCATCACTCAAAACGGCTGGATTGGACTTGTTACAAGTTTAGCGTGCATAGCTATTGCAATGTTCGTGATTCGCGCTAAAATAAATCCTCCTGCAGACTCCTAAAAGCTATTTAGTAAGTAGTGAGTAGTAAGTAGTGAGTAGTTTTTAATCCTACACCCTACCTCCTACTTCCTAAAAGCTAAAACCTAAAAGCTAATACCTAATACCTAAAATCGAGGTGTGGAAATTGAAAAGAGCTTTACCAAACATTTGCACGGCGGCAAATTTATTTTTCGGAATGTGTTCAATATTGGCGACGTTTGAAGAAAATTATTTCTTAGCCTCGATTTTCATTTTGCTTGCACTAATCGCGGACGGATTGGACGGTAGAGTAGCGCGAGCATTGGGCGTAGCGTCGGATTTCGGCAAGGAAATGGATTCACTTTGTGACTTAGGCTCATTCGGCATTGCACCAGCATTTTTAGCGTATTCATTTTGTCTTTATAATTTTGGTTGGCTTGGAAAGGTAGCGGCGATAATTTTTGCATTGTGCGGAATGTGGCGGCTTGCAAGATTCAATGTCAGTACAAGTGTTGTACACGGCTTTTTCATGGGACTGGCGATACCTGCAGGCGGCTGTATCGTTGCAACGACGACACTTTTATTTTTAGCACTTTCAATTCACCCCGAAGAATTTGGCATGGTCTACCCGATAACGATAATTGTTGTGGCGTATTTAATGGTTAGTCACGTTCACTATCCCGATTTTAAAGGCGGCGGCGAAAAAATTTTTCCCATCGCTATCGTTGTCGCAGTAGCAATGTTCGCGGCAATTATTTACTTTTCGCGTGACGCAATATGGCAAGGCGCATTGACGGCGATTTTTTCAACCTACGCTGTCTTCGGCATCGTCAATTCCCTTTTGACACTTATGTCACGAGAAGTGTAAAATAATTAAGAATTAAGAATTCAGAATGAAGAATTTTTTGGTGAGGTGATTTAAATGACTACTGATGAAAAGTTGGATTTAGTGCTGGGAGAAATTGCCGAACTTAAGCACGAAATTCAAAAGCTTAAAAATTCTAATGAACAAAACGCCTATAATCTTGAAACTAAAGTTCAAGAGATATTCAGAGGTCTTCGTGACAATATAACAAGTATGGATTCTGCAAACTACCATCATTACAGTAATTTAGACAGAATTGTTCGTGACGTTGACAAAAGAATTGGTAAAGTTGAAGAAAGTACGCCGATAAATCAGCTGACAGAAAAAATTTCCTCTTGGTCTCCAGTTATACTGTTATCTGTGTTTATGTGGGCAGTCGTCATTTTTATTATTTTGCAGTAAAAAATTTTTAATCGTGAATGGAGATAGTTAGTTGTTTAATTACCCGCTTGATGTAGTAATGGTACCTCTTCAGATAATACTTTTTCTGTTCACGATGTACTTTTTCATCATTGGCTTTTGTGGAATGTGGCGTCGGTCGGAAAAAAAATTTACTACGCCGCAAAAAAAATTCGCCGTCATAGTTGCGGCACACAATGAAAGCGCGGTTATCGCTCCGCTGATAAAAAATCTTTTGTCGCTGAAATATCCACGCGAACTTTACGACGTTTACGTTATCGCGGACAACTGCCACGACAACACCGCTGAAATTGCCGAAAAGGCTGGCGCTATCGTCTGCGTTCGCGTTGACAAGGAAAAGAAAAGTAAAGGTTTTGCGCTTGAATGGATGTTTGAAAAAATTTTCGCTATGGAGCAGGACGGCAAAGTTTATGACGCCGTTTGTATCTTCGACGCGGATAATTTAGTTCATCCAAACTTTTTAATGGAAATGAATAACCGTCTTTTGAAGGGCGATAAAATTATTCAAGGTTTCCTTGACGCGAAAAATCCTTACGATACGTGGGTATCTGGAACTTTCGCCATTGCGTTTTGGATTATCGATCACGTGTCGCACTTGGCAAAAACTAATATCGGACTTTCGGCGGTACTCGGCGGTACTGGAATGTGCATAACTGTTGACGTGTTGAAACGTCACGGTTGGCGTGCAACTTGCCTAACTGAAGATATGGAATTTACAATGAAGTCACTGGCGGAAGGTTTGAAGACGACGTGGGCGCATGATGCCGTTGTCTACGACGAAAAGCCGTTGACTTTCAAACAATCTTGGACGCAGAGAAAACGTTGGGCGCAAGGTCAATTCGACGTTGCCCATAGATTTATACCAAAATTAATTGTCGAGGGCTGGCGGCAAAAAGATATTCGCATTTGGGACGGCTGTATTTATCTTTTGCAACCACATTTTTTAATGTTGTCAGCGTTTTTCATGGTCATAAGCTACATTCAGCTTGCAACAGGTCCAATCTTCACAAATATTTATTCGGTTATGCCGTCGCAAATTATGACAGCAATAATGATAGGTCAATATCTTCTGCCGATGATAATTTTGATAAAAGTTAAAGCTAAACTTAAATCGTGGTTTTATATGTTGCTTTACCCAATTTTCATTTACACGTGGATACCGATAATTTTCTTAGGATTCATTCACCGCAACGAACACGAATGGGCGCATACAAAACATACGCGCTCCATGAGTTATGACGATATGAAAAATTTTGAAGGACGCGGAGACTGATTGAATTAAGAATTAAATTTTTAAAGTAGGTGAATTGCAAGAATAAGTTGAACATTTTATTGACTTTAGCAGACCTAGAAATTAATTTGACATATTGGAAAGATTTTAATATACTTTGAACTAGAAAACGCCCCGCGATAATACGGAGCGTTAGTGCGAAGTTGACAAACGGTTAGCCCATCAGGAGTGTTTAACCGTCGCAATAGATAACTATCTTGACAGCCGTCTAGAAGTAGGGTTCTAGGCGGCTGTTCCGCTAGT
>JAFSUE010000006.1 GCA_017445435.1 Selenomonadaceae bacterium
GAAAATGGATAGCGAAGATTTTTTAATTGCGCCCGAACTCCTTCCGCCGTAATTGGTTTAAGTGTAAAACCGCTTGCGCCTGTACTCCATGCGTCGAAGGAGTACTCAATGTATGCAGTCAGATAGACAACATTGGTTTGCGGATTGATTGTAAGCAAAGTTCGGCAAAGGTCAAATCCATTTATTTTGCCAAGTTCAATATCCAAAAAAGCCAGCGCGATTTTATTTGCCTTCGCGTATTCGATAGCCTCCGAAGGTCGAGTAAAGCCCGTAATAATTGCGTTCGGCAAAACTTCTTCCAAAATTGGCAAAGCACCTGAAAGAAAAATTTTCCTGTCGTCAACCATAATGATATTTGGCGCGTCATCACTTTCTGCCGCAACTGAAAGCAATGTATTTACATCTGTATCAAGACATTGTGCAAGCCGATAAATCATCACTGCATCAGGCAGACGGCTGCCACTTTCCCAGCGTGCAACAGTGGAGCGCGTGACGTACATTAACTCTGCCAGTTCACGTTGCGAAAGATTTTTTTCAGTACGAATTTTTTTCAATGTTTCTGCAAATAATATACGCATTTTTTTTTACTCACTTTTTTTCTGTAGTTTAACCATACAAAACTAAAAAAGCAAAAATATCTTTATGAAATTTGCGTGACATTTTGGAACACCTATTGCTTGAAAAAATAAAAAATATGATAATAATAAACAAATTTTGAGATAAATTTCATAAACAAATTATTTTTCAGGAGGAGCTTAAATGAAGGCAGACAAAATTATTAAGAATGCAAAAATTTTCACGGCTAACAAAGGCAAACTCAATGCGACGGCACTTGCGGTAAAAGACGGCAAATTTATTTATGTAGGGGACGACGCGGGAATTTCCAACTTTGAAGGCGAAGTCATTGACTTGGGCGGAAAATTTGTAATGCCCGCAATTATCGATTCGCATGTGCACGTTGCAATGGGCGTTATCTTTGAATATTCCGATCCTGGACCTTATATCGAATGCTCCAACAAAAAAGAATGCCTTGACTTTATCGCCGATTATGTCAAAAAAAATCTTGGATTGAAACGTTACAGATTTTTGATTGAACGTAAAAAGTTAAACGATGAACTTTTGACGAAAGATGATTTAGATTCTGTTTGCGCTGACAGTGAAATTGTCATTTTGGAAAGCGAAGGGCATAGCGTCTGGGTAAATTCAAAAGTTCTTGCGTTGCACGAAATTACTGACGCGACGCCTGATATTGTTCCCGAATTAAGTTATTATGTTCGTGACGCAGAAGGGCATGTTACTGGCAATATGTTTGAAGGCGCTGAAATGGCGATTCTTTTAGATAGTAGCAATGAATTAACTGATGAACAAATTGAAAAGGCACTCCTGCGTTGGATTGATTATAGCGTAAATGAAGGCGTAAGCGTTGTATTTGACGCAGGCACGCCAAAAGCTGATGCCTTCCATGAACGTTGCTATAAAATTTTATGCAAGCTTGATAATGAAGGACGCCTTCCAGTTTATGTTGACGGTTGCTTTGCGATAATTGATCCGCGCGATATTCCAAACGCTATTGAAACCGTGACGCGCTATAATCGCGAATACAACACTGAACATTTTAAAGTTCATACGCTCAAAATGTTTATGGACGGCACGCTGAAAATTCATACCGCCGCAATGGTTACGCCATATGCCGATACAAACACAAAATGTACAACGCTTATCAACAAAGAACAGATGAAAGATTTGCTCATCAAACTCAATGAATTGGGCTGGGATTTACACGTTCACACCGTAGCTGAAGCCGCGTCACGTGTCGTACTTGACGGCGTGGAATTGGCAAGGGCTGAACTTGGAAATAAATTCCGCGTTAAAGTAACCTGCGCACATTTGGAAATTCAAGACGACGCGGACTTAGACCGTTTTGCAAAACTCGGCGTCATTGCAAATTATACTGTATGGTGGCATGCTGGAACGATAAGCGGCGATAATTACGACGAATACCTTGAGTTGCTCGGTGATGAACGCATTAACAAAATGTATCGTTGCAAAACTGTTTGGGATACTGGCGCACTTGTAACTTGGTCAAGTGATAATATTTCTTATAGTGATTTTATGACGTGGAGTCCGTATCTCGGAATGGAAGTCGGAATGACGCGTTATATTTCCGAAAAGACAAAGGCGTCTGCTCATAATAGAAGTTCTAGAGAATTTCCTGCCGCCTGCGAAAAAATGAATATCGAAGAAATGATTTTGGGCTACACGATTAACGGCGCAAAACAACTTGGCATTGATTCTGCAAAAGGTTCAATCGAAGTTGGCAAGGACGCTGATTATTTAATTTTCGATAAAAATCTGCTCGACGCGTCGCACGAAGGTTTTAGTTTCAATAAACCTGCTGAAGTTTATTTCAGCGGCAAGAAGATGAATTGATTCTAACTGATGAAAAAATTATTTACGATTGATGATTTTATCACTGCCTTTATTTCTGC
>JAFSUE010000262.1 GCA_017445435.1 Selenomonadaceae bacterium
CAACAAATAAACGTGTTTTAAATCGCCGTCAAGTTCCTGCATAAATTCTTTAAAGTTCAAATTATCACCTTCAATGCAGCTTGTAGGATTCTAGGGCGTGTTGATTAATTCAAATTTTGAAATCTACTTTCTTTTGGCGCAAAAGAAAGTAGCAAAGAAAACATAGGCGGCATTAGTGCGTCCGCGAATAACTTTTCTGCAAAACAAATTTATCACCGCGTCCAACTTCGGGTTTTGCTTATCTAACGTTACAGCGACGCTTGAAATGCCGCCAAAGTTACCGCCATTTTTCTTTTTTCAACAACCCCTAGCAACTACCCACTAGCAACTAAATAGGAGAAAAATTTTTATGATTAATCGAGATGCTTACGCGAAAATAAATCTTGCCGCGTTACGTCACAACTTTACAGAAATTCGCCGACACATTCAGCCGACCGCCAAACTTTGTGCCGTCGTCAAGGCTAATGCTTACGGTCACGGCGCGGTTGCTGTGTCGAAAGTTGCCGTTGAGTGCGGCGCTGATTTTTTAGCCGTTGCGACCGTCGACGAAGGGCTTGAACTTCGATGCGCAGGTTTCAATCAGCCGATTTTAATTTTAGGCTTGATTCCGACTGACGCCGTAAAAATTGCCGTCGAAAATAAAATTACGTTGACGGTTTCTGATTTTTATCTTGCGGAAAAAATTTCTGATGCCGCCGCGAAAATCGGCACTGTTGCGAAAGTTCATTTGGCGATTGAAACGGGTATGGGGCGAATCGGAATTTTCCCTGACGCCGCCGTTGACGTTGCCGCGCAGATTGACAGCTTGCCCAATGTTGAACTTGAGGGACTGTTCACGCATTTTGCCGACGCCGACATTAAAAACAAAACTTTTACGCTGAATCAGCTGGAAATTTTTAAATCGACCGCTAAAAAAATTCGTGACTGCGGAGTTGACGTGAAAATTATTCACGCCGCCGAATCCGCCGCGATTTTGGAATTGCCCGCCGCTCATTTGGATATGGTTCGCGCAGGAATTATTTCATACGGTTTTTATCCTTCGCGTGAAGTTGAACATACAATCGACCTTAAGCCCGTGATGAAATTAATTGCGCGTGTCGTCTACGTCAAAAAAGTTGCGAAGGGTACGCCGATTGGTTACGGGCGGGAGTTTATTGCGGCGCGTGATTCGATTATCGCGACGTTGCCGATTGGTTATGCCGACGGTTACATTCGCGGCTACAAAAATTTTCACGTAGAAATTCACGGGCAACTTGCGCCGATTGCGGGGCGTGTTTGTATGGATCAATTTATGGTTGACGTTACGGAAATTCCCAATGTGAAAGTTGGCGACGAAGTAATTTTGTTTGGCTCGAAATTAATCACGGGCGACGACGCGGCTAAACATTTGCAAACGATTAATTACGAAGTTACCTGCTTAATTTCAAATCGCGTCCCAAGAATTTATATAAGTGATTAGTTATCAGTGATCAGTGATCAGTGAATAGTGAATAGTGAAAATTTCTGACCACTGACCACTAAAAAAATTTTTCGATAGCTTTTAAAACGCCGTCGTGATCGTTATCGGCAGTCACGAAGTCGGCGATTTTTTTTATTTCGTCACGCGCATTTTCCATAGCCACGCCAACGCCC
>JAFSUE010000263.1 GCA_017445435.1 Selenomonadaceae bacterium
CCGTACTGATTGTAACCGTCAGTTCCCTTCGCAAATAACAGGTACAAGCCGAAAAAGAAATCTACAATCGGAATTAACATAATCAGCACCCAAAGTCCGCCTTTGTCCAAGTCATGCAGTCTTTTAATAATTAACGATACACTGGCGACAATTAAAGCTATGCCCATTATAGCGCCCAAAATTGCAATTAATCCGCTGTCCGAATTGTCCACAATCGTCGTGCATAATGCAGAAATTACACCAAGCGCTAAGTTTCCAAAAAAGTACGGCTTACGGTTCAATCGCCCGTCAAAAGTAAGAAACATTTTCTGAATGTCCAAGTTAATCGCCTCCAAAAATTTCAATTGTCGGAACTTTTTCCAACAGATTATTTTTCTGCGCGAGTTGATAAAAAATTTTCAACGCGTCGATACCGTCCGCAGTTAAATCCCACTTGATGACGCCGCCTAAATATTTGTCCAACTCGTCATAAGTGAACGGCTTACTGTCCAAAACGGAATTTATAGCCGCCCGCTTATTTTGCAGACCGAATTTTAAACCGTTATAAATTTTTTGGCAAGTGTCCTGCAAAAGTTCGGAATAATCTTTCGCAAATTTTTTACGCGCCGCCAATACAGCGTACACCATTTGCCGACCAGTCAACTTTTTCCATTCGCCGCCTAAATCGTAGTACAAAAAATTTTTCTGCCTGTGCAAGTTCAAATAAAGCGCGTCGTCACCAATGAAAAGCGCGGCAGTTGAATCATTTGGCACGGGATTTTCTACGCTTAAACTTTCCACGCTGTAATTTGGCTTGACGCCGTAACTTTCCGCCAAAATTATTTTCAGCAGACAATGCGCCGTTGCAGACTTCGCAGTTATCGCTAACTTTTCGCCGTCAAGTTCATCAATCGGCTTGCGCGAAATTAAAATTATGCTTGTAACGTCAGAATCTGCGCGGACACAAATTTTTGGCAGGAGTATAAGATTTTCACTTTGCCGAGCGTATTCGATAGAAGAAATTAAACTTAAATCTAGTAGACCGCTTTTAATTTTGGCGTTGACGAAGGCAGGAACGCCCATTGTAAATTCAAAATTTTTATCATTGCAATTTGCGTAGAAATAATTCAGCGGCAGAACGTTTAGAAAATTTATGTGACCAATTTTAATTCGATAATTGCTAGACAAAATAATTTCACTTCCTACAGCTTACAACCTGAAATCTAACTTTGAATCCAGAGCAACTGATATTTTTCCATCTGCTTTAAAATGTGGTCGAAGAAAGGTTTAGCCGTGTCGGGATGCTTGAGGAAAAGTGAATGCGTTTTTTCAAGCGGAATTGTCAAAAGTTTAGCCTGTTCCGTCAAAACTTCTGCGGAAATTGTTGTACGGCGATTTTCCAGCAAAACATTTTCATTAAGCCAGCCGCCCTTTGAAATAATATCTAACGCCTTGAACCAGCCGTCGCCAGTATCTAAACTTCGCGCTAACTTTCCTTCGACGACAAAAATTAAATTCTCATTCAACACGTCGCCAAAAATTCTATCGCCTTCAAACTTCGTAATAAGTTGCGTACTGTCAGCGAAAAATGCAACAGTGCCGCCGCCGCTACCTTGCAGAATAGGACTTTTTATAATGAAATCTGAAATGATTCGTTTATCTTCGTCGCCGTGAGTTTGCCCTTCCGCCTCCATTTCAATCTTAATTTGATTCATCAACTTTGCCATGAAAGTTGCAAACGGCGAATGCCAATGTACAAGCATTTGACGCAGGACAACGTTAAAAGTTTTTGCGAAACGTTCACCGACATTTTTAAAAAATTTGTTGGCGTCGTAAAGGAAAGTTAATGACAAATCTGACACGGAATATTGAAAATAAACATTGAGCTTGACGCCTTGCGGATCCCACGAATTACTTGTGACAACCGCGCCTTGAGGTAGTGACTCTGTTTCAGAATAAGTTGTTGTTGCAGTGCCTTTGAAATCAAGGAAGCTTAAAAAGTGGTCAAAAGTTTTTCCATGCGTCAACTTAGTCAGCGTAGCCCAATCTGAAAAGCCGTAAGGTTGCGATACGACAAGTTGCCGAAATTGTTGAGTGATAATTTGTTCGACGGTCATATTGCCAGCGCTTTTTTGGCGAACAGGAATGACGCTGAAAGAAAAATTTTCATTGCCTTTATTAGCAGTGCTGAATTGGCAGAAGATAACGTCATTAAGTCCGCGTACAGACTGCAGAAAAAATCCCCACGCACTTTGAAGGATTGACATTAACATTACGCGGTTTGAATTAGCTTTTTCGCGCAGATCGGATAAAATATCAGCAGGAATTGTTTCACGAAAAGCCTTTGGATTGTACGGAGCATTTGACGGCTTGGAATAAGGCAACGTCGGCATTGGCGGCAAATCTTTCAAAAGCCGCGCCCAATAATCGCTGATTGTGGATTCAATTTGTTTAGGCTTGGCAGTCGAAAAAATTTTCTCAACAGGCTTGTACTTTTCAATGCCCAACGCTGTCAGTAAAAAATTTTTGTAGTCAAAACTATTTGCGATAAGTTGAGAAATTGTCACTAAGACGGCAAATTCTTCGTCATAAGTTTTGAAGATTGAAAAGCGAATTAAATTGCCGTGTTTCAAGTCGAAGTTGACGCGGCGGTCAGCCTCCATAATCTTCGTTAAAATTTCGTCAGTTTCTTCAAAGTCATTCTGCGAAAGTGTACGGTAGACAACGTCGGGAAGTTTGCGCCGTTCAGCAAAAATTACTTTTATCATGCGATCGCCGATGTCACAAAAATTTGTACGGAAATTTTTATCTATTTTAACCATATCATGAACGACGCGATTAAATTTTATCGGCTTAATATCGCCTTTCACTTTGTACAACGTTTGAACAGAAAAATATGGTGAAATAAAATTTTTCTGCGCGAAGAAAACTTTTTCGTACGCCGTCAATTCTTCGATACTTTCAATTTGATTCGGATTGTAACCTACGGCGCTAGTAATTTGCCGTCCATAAACTTGCTCAAGTTGAAACTTTTCTTCAGCCGTCAATTCCAAATTTTTCACTTCCTTTGTTAGCTTTTAAAAATCATTACGCATTACGAATTAATTAAAACGCCGTTTCAATCGTGCCGATAATTTCGCCACGATGATTTTTCAAAACTGGCGGGAACTTTTTATCAAGTTCAGCGGCTTCATCTTTTGTCAGCAAGTCCAAATGTTTCAGCACTGCAATAACCATAGGCGTGACGGCGACAAAACTTCCGTCCTCAATCTTAAATGCAATGCCCAAGTCTTCATCTTTTACGGCAAGACAATAAACCGCGTCTGATCCAATTTTCGCAATGATTCTGCCTTTAGTAATTTCAGGGACAGCTAAATCAATTCTGCCCGTGCCAGAAACAACTTGCGGATATTTACTCATGGCGTCGCGAATTTTTTTAGCGGCAACTTCATATTCGCCCCAATCGCCGCGTTGAGGTGTTGAAAGTCTAGCGTAAGCCAGCGCCATATTGTACAACGGCAGATAAAATACTGGTACGCCGCAACCGTCAATTCCAATTTCTAATTTATCTTCGGGAACTTTCGACGCCATTGCAACGTGCTTGAAAATTAATTTCTGCGCGTCGTGTTCAGGTTTAGTGTAGCCTTCGTAGGGAACGCCAAGCATCATTGCCAACGCGATAATCTGTGAGTGTTTGCCAGAGCATTGATTGTGAACGGCAAGAATTGGTTCACCAGATACAATTAATTTTTTGTACGCCTTACTGTTCAGCGGGCGCAAAACTCCGCAGTCTAAAACTGATTCGTCGAGACCAAGTTTAGCCAAAATGCCGCGTACCAGTGCAACGTGATTGTCTTCGCCGCTATGTGACGAAACAAGCACGGCTAATTCTTCGTCAGACAAACTATATTTTTCAAGTCCGCCATTTTTGACGAAGGGCAACGCTTGAAAAGGTTTAGCCGCTGAACGCCAAAACATTGGCAAGTTTGCATTTCCTACGGATGAAATAATTTTTCCCGCGCAGTTTACAGCCGCCACGTCGCCGCGATGAATATTTTCAACGTGACCTGCCCGCGTAAACTTTAAAACAATTTCGCTCATAAAAAGTTCCTCCTACTTTGTACGCGTCGTAACACCATTTCTGCGCCTATGCGTATTTCTATTTTCATCAGATTTTCCAGTTGAGTCTTTATCTTCGTCAAGTTCTTCCTGCGGCAAATCGCCAGGCAAGGTAATTTTATTTATCGGATAATCTTTTGAATTAAGTTTAGCATCAGCGGCGCTAAGTTTGCCAGTCGAACGCGCTATTAAATCTTCGCCGTTGAAACGCGCCCAAATTAAAATTGTACGGTAAAAACGACCGATAACGCTTGTTCGCGGAATGTCAGCAAGTTTAACTGGTTCGCCAGTTATATCGCTGTCCAACTCCGTCAATGTGTCGTCAAGGTCAACGCGCCTTGTAACTTGCACCGTACCGTTTTTAAAGTCGAACGTCAAATAATCTGCGCGTCCTGCTAAAATGTCGTAGCCTTCCAGTGATTGATTTTTCCAGCGGCGTTTTTGAATGACATCTTGAATTTGAATATCATCGTAAGTACAAAGCGTTGGAACGTTTAACGTGTAAAGGTCAATCGTGCCGTCGGATTTTACGCGGTAGTTCATTTGTTCGGTGTTGAAAAAATAATTTCCGCGCGAAGTCGATTGAACCCACGTATAAATATCTTCGGGAACTTCAACTTCCTTTGCGGAAACGTCAAGCGGCGTTGAAAAAATTACAGCCGCTGTCAAAAGTCCAATAAAAATTTTCTTCAAAAAATATTTCTCCTTTAAACTATTTGCTAAGGCGTATTAATTAATTTTTATAAACTATTTTCTTTTGGCGTAAAAAAATTTCATCCCTCATTACGCATTACGCATTCCTAATTACGCATTAATAACTAGCCAATAGAATCAATTTCATACGGCGTCTCTTGGTAAACGTAGTAGTTCAGCCAATTTGCAAAAAGTAAATGCGCAACCGACCGCCACTTCACAACAGGTTCTTTCGACGTGTCATCATTTGGAAAATAATTTTGCGGTACGTTGGGATTTAATCCCGCCTTTACATCGCGTTCGTACTCATTGCGCAAAGTGTAGGGATCGTATTCAGCGTGACCCGTGATAAAAAATTGGCGCTTATCCAAATTTGCAATGGCATAAACTCCAACGTCATCTGATTCAGCTAAAATCGTTAGCGCAGGAACTTTTTCTAAATCTACGCGGCGCGTATCAGTATAGCGTGAATGCGGCACAAAAAATTCATCATCAAAGCCGCGAAAAAGTTTTTCGTGTTGAACGCGCAATTTATGAAGGTAGACGCCAGAAAATTTTGCGTCCAAAATAGTTTTCGGTACGCCGTAATGGTAATACAGCCCAGCTTGAGCGCCCCAGCAAATGTGGAACGTCGACCAAACATTTTTCTTGCTCCATTCCATAATTTCCGCCAATTCGTCCCAATAGGCAACGTCTTCAAAGTCCATCATTTCGACAGGCGCACCAGTCATTATAAAGCCGTCGTACTTTTTGTGCTTAACGTCTTTAAACGTGCCGTAAAATTCCGTGAGATAATCTTTCGGCGTATGTGTCGGCGTGTACGTCGCGGTGTAGATGAAATCA
>JAFSUE010000264.1 GCA_017445435.1 Selenomonadaceae bacterium
GACGCGGTAACCTAAACTTTTTAAATAATTTACGACAATATCCCAGCCGTTGGGATAAAGCCAACCTTTACGAACTGCGGACGCTTGAATTGAAATGCAAACATAAGGATCATTCGTGACGGGCGGCATTGTAGGTTCAAATCGCGGCTTATTGGATAATTTTTGTACGCCAAGTGCAATTTCAGCTATCCGCCCAAGTGGATAAATTCTTACGTCTGCGGGCCATATTGGTACAATATTTGCGGGCATAGTCATTCTGTAGGTTGCGTAGTTTACGTTGATTAATATTTGATTCGTCTGCAAAAGTTCTGGATAAAGGTACGCGGCAATTTCGCGTAAATCGTTACGCATTATCACGAATACTTGACATTTATTCCGCCGTCTAAATTCTTCAGCGTAAGGCAACATAGCAAGTATATCGCCAATTCCAATTTGCGGGAAGTAAATCAGTACAACTTTTCCTTCCACGTCGAACGTGTGAGCAAAAACTTTTTCGCCGTCAAGAAAAAGTTCAACGTGCCAGTTAATGTAATAACTTTCAAGCGAATGTAGCCTAACGTTGGAAATATCTTTGTCAAAAACAATTTCGCCGCTGTCTACGTCAGAAATTTTTGCATGCCAATTACCAGCAGGAACTTCAAGCCTAAAACCCAAATTAAAATCTAACTTCACGCCTTGCAATCCCGTATTAACCGCGTCACTTATCGGCATAGTTAGCCAGTTATCGCTGTCAATTTGAGATTTAATTATTTCAAGAAACAATCCTTGTACTTCGTCATCGTCGAGTAAATTTTTGCCTGTCAAATCTTTTCCCGCAATTTTATTCAATGGCGCAAGATAATCAAAAATGTTTCGTGCAGTGAAGAAAAAATTTTCCATAAAAAGCTAGCCTTACTTTTCTTCGTCCATAACAATTTTTCGCATAACGTCAAGGTTTGGAAGTGTACCCGTGAAAAGTCTGTAAGCCTCCTTGCCTTGAAGTAGCAACATTGGCAAGCCTGGCAACGTTGGGTGTCCTAAATCAGCGGCGGCTTTTAAAAGTTTCGTCTGAATGGGATTGTAAACTAAATCGTGAACAAGTGCGCCGTCGGGCAAAAGTTTTAAATCGACTGGCGGCATATCGTCAGTACTTGGAAACATTCCCAGCGGCGTCGTGTTAATCAAAATATCTGTACGGCGCATTGAATCGCGGAAATCTTCCGAAGTCCAATCAGTTCCCTGTACGTTGCCATAGATTAAAAAGTCGTCAGCAAGTTTTTTAGCGCGTTCATAATTTCTAGCGCCAATCGTGACGGAATTAGCGCGGCGTTTACAAAGTCCCCATAAAACTGCGCGGGCAGCGCCACCAGCGCCCAAAATAACGGCGTTGCAACCGTCAGCTACAAAACCATTTTCAAACAGTGCCGCTAAAAATCCTGTCACGTCCGTATTGTAGCCCGTCAACATTCCGCCATCATTGACGACGGTATTAACAGCGCCGATAATCATTGCGTCAGCGTCAACCGCGTCAAGATACGGAATTATCGCCGTTTTATGCGGAATTGTCACGTTAAAGCCGCGAAATTTCAAGCCTTTCATACCTTCAACCGCCAACATTAAACGTCCTGGCTGTATGGGGAAGGCAATGTAGCTGTAATAGTCCAAGCCAGCGTCCTTGAATGCCGCCATGTACATTTTTGGCGAAAATGAATGAACAATAGGATAGCCGATTATTCCGAAGTTTTTTATTTCCGTTGAACCCAAATTTATCTTACCCCCCAATTTTTAATGCGTAATGAAAAACTACTAACTACTAACTACTAACTACTGACTAAATATTAAACCGAGCACGAGTTTTATACATCAAATTCATTTTCATTTCGTAATAATTGGGCGACATATCCAAATAGTGATGGTGCGGATTTTCAAAACGCTGTTCCTCTTCCCAAATTTCATTTTCCAGTTGATGCTTGACGTAATCGCGAATTTCATTCAGTGTAGGAAGTTGTTCAACGCGCCGCCCGTCTTTAACGTACAGTTTTAAAAGATTTTTCGCCGTACAATTTGTAAATGAACGTTGTTTCCAAGGCTTGACTGGGTCAATATACCTAAAAGGCGTCGATAAGTCAATAACTTCATCAAGCA
>JAFSUE010000035.1 GCA_017445435.1 Selenomonadaceae bacterium
GTTGCCACGCTTTTCTCCTCCTTCCTGCAAATTTTCCAGAATCGCTTTCACCAAATTTACTTTAAGTTGCGCTCCGAATCTTTCATAATCGTGCGCGTAATATGCCTGACGTATAGCCTCAATCAGCTTTTGTGTTCCGAAAGATTTTTCAAGCTGAATCATCAACAACGCTTTCCCGCCTTTGAGATGTTCGCCGTTACATTCAGACCACACTTGGTTTACCGCGTCACTGTTTACAGATAAAGGCAAAATTTTTCCTCTCGCGCGCGCGTCTTCTTCTTCTTTGTCTTCTGTCTTTAGGTCTTCTTTGTCTTTCGCGTGCGCGTAATTAAGAACGGACGAACTGCCCACTATCTGCCCACAATCTGCCCACGAACTGGTCACTAATGATTGGGCAGCTACGATTTTAAAAAATGTCCTTGTCTTCACCTTGTCGCGTGAAGTTTTTATCCAGCCTCTGTCGCTTAGAAATTTTACAGTGATATGCACTGCGGATTTACTCAACCCCACCAATTCCGCCAATTCTCTCTCTGAGTAAGACAGTTCATCTGTTGCCCAATAGCGCCTGTTTAATTCTCCTATGAAAAAGTTGTACAGGGCGCGTGATGACGCGGGATACCTTTCTTCTACAGCCTGAAAATGGAAATCTTTGAAGAGATCAATCAATCCTTTGGACATTAAGCATTACCTCCTTTCTATAAGATTTAAAAAGGAGTAAACTTTAGGCGGCGCGGGCTTTAATTTCGCTTTTGCCTTCATCTACAGCTTTAACGCGATTGTTGATGATGAAGTTACGAAGATTTTCAGTTTTGGTTTCAATTCCGATAACTTCAAATTTCGCGCTGAAAGTGTAAGTTGTGCCACTGTTGCCGGTTATCGTGAAGTTCCCTTTCCTCAATTCGGCGATACAGCGCGTTTCGGAAATGTCCAACAGGTAATTTTTAACCGTGCCGTCAGCTTTTTTTACAACAATGTGATCGTCGTAAAGCTCCATTACAGCGCCGTTATCTGCCCTTGCGAAAATGCCTCCGTCGTCAAGTTTAACCGTGTGGTCGATAACAAAATGCGCGTCCAATTCGGCTTCAACTTCGTCAATAACCGTCAAGCTGTCGGGATAAACATTCAACGAACTAATCATCGAATTTGCAATTTCGTTCGCAGGTTTCGGCTCAACTTGTTTGCCGTTCACTTTGTAGCGAATATGCCCGCTCTTGTCTCTGATTTTCTCCCACTTCATTTTTTTAATCTCCTTCCTGATTATTTGAACCTTTCAAGATTCAATTCTATAGCCGTGTAGTAAAGTGGTGCGGCTATAGTGTTCAACCTTGAAAAAATTTTTAATGAATTGTCCTCTCCAACAAAACCGGCAATACTCGCGGCGTCCACCTGATTTGATAATCGCTGTGTCCGTGATTGTTAAAAGGCATTAATTCACCATACTTTTTGCCTTCGTCCGTCAAGCGCCAAACTTTTCCTTCTTTCACTTGCAAGCCTTTTTCTTTGAGCAGTTTGTTTACTTCATACGGCGATTGATTAATTTTCTTGCCGACCTGCGTCGCATTCATATAACCGATTTCGTGTTCAGCGGGCGGGATTAAATCTTTAAGCGCCGTTAAATCGAAGTTGTAATAATTGCTGATGATGTCGGTTGCCTGTGCAAGCGCTATCCCTTTAATTACGCCGTTGAAAGTGCTTACTATCGCGTTACTCATCGCGCCGATTTCCATAACCATATCTGAAGGTTTAACTTCAACTGATTTTTGTTGCGGCAGGGAATATGCGCCCGTCTTACGAATAGAAGGTAAAACTTCCGAAGTTATCCACTTGCGAAATTTCTTTGCGTTGGGCTTGCGGCTGTCCAAAATCACGTCGTACAATCCGTCTTCATTGACGAAGTAAAAGTTTTGCAGGCCGCCCGCAGTTTGAAGGGGGTGCGTACTAAGCACCTCCCTATCCAAACGTTGAACAACCTTTGCAACCTGCGGAAGTTCCAGCGCTCTGCAAACATCAGCCAAGCAGAAAAGCGGATTTTCTTTAGTGCCTGCCGTGCGAACTTCGCCAAACTCTTCATTGGTAAAAATCTGCACTTGATTTTCCATTTAATTTTCTCCCTTCGTAATTTTTTGAACCATTCAAGATTCAAGTCAATAGCCGTTAGGTGTAAGTTGTGCGGCTACTGTTTTCAACCTTGAAAAAATCTTTATGCGCTACAAGCTTGCCTTACCGCCGCAAGTTTCTCTTCAAGTTGCGCGATTTTTCTTTTGGCGCTTTTAAGTTCGTCCTCCGCATACATTTCACGAATCCCCGCATAAACATACGCGCCGTCCACTTCGACAACAACTTTGTCCGTAAGGTTGAGCCGGTTAAACATAGACTGCAGACCGTAACCGCTGAGATACTTCCCGCAATACGCCCGCAAATCGCCTTCGCTGACCTTCTCGCCGTCAATTGTGTAATGATTCCGATTGTTGCTAAACTCCCGCGTTATCACCATCAGCTTTTCTCCTTTCAAAAAAAATCTATATTCAATCGCTGTTTTTTGAAGTTCGGTATTGATTTTTTGGGATTGAATCACTATAATTTGTGTGAGGTGATTCAATGAGTACAGATAACTCCAAAAAAGTAACCTCTAAAAGAGCCGCAACTGCCGCGTCAAAAGTTTTGCGTGATAAACGAACTAGCAAAACATCTAAAACTGCAGCGGCATCTGCTTTGTCTCAAAAACCCTCGCGAAAGGGTAAGTAGATAATTCTCTTTCTTGCAGGGGTGTTTGTATCATCCCTGTTTTTTTATTCTGAAAAGAAAATTTGTTCAACTTCTTTCAGACTAAGCGGAATTATTTGCATCAGTTTATGAATTTCCGCAATTTTGAAGTTGCCGCTTTGAAGTTTTGCGCTAAATGTGTTTTGACTTATTCCGAGTAAATCAGCCACATCTTTTTGTAAAAGATTCCGATAAGTCATTTGCGCTTTTAATTCTTGAATATTTACTTTCAAAGAGTATCTTCCTTTTTATAATTCCATAATTCTTCAACAGTGGTATTGAGTGCTTTTGCTATTTTTATTGCTGTCGTAGCTCTAGGTTCGCAATACTCGGCGCTGTTTTCATTAGATTCATACCTTTGGTAGGTTCTAATTGGTATACCGATTTTTTGAGCAAACTGTAACTGGGTTAAGCTGGTAGCCTCTCTTTTATTTTTTAGAGTGTTCATTCACCTCACTCCTTTTATTTAGCCTGCCAAATATGGCGTCTTGCTATGTCGGTATAATATCACGTCAAATTTGGCGTGTCAAGTGGTGTCGAAAATTTTTTAAGGAGGGTTTGA
>JAFSUE010000036.1 GCA_017445435.1 Selenomonadaceae bacterium
GGTGGCGAAAAAATAAATTCGTGGGATTATATGAAAACTTTAGCCGTCACGCGAATTTTCCTTGATAACGTCGATCACATTCAAGGTTCATGGGTCACGCAAGGTGAAAGAATCGGTCAGCTTACTTTAACATTCGGTGCGGACGATTTAGGTAGCATTATGCTTGAAGAAAATGTTGTGCGGGCGGCGGGAACTGCTTTTGAGATGTCAACGAATAAAATGGTAAATTTGATTCGCGGCGCAAAAAAAATTCCCGCGCAGAGAAATACTTGCTATGAGATTTTGAAACGTCATTGAAAAATTTTAAAATAATGTAAAATATCCACCGTTACCGCTTCAACTCTGGTAACAGAGAGGAGGTGGCAACAGTGGACGATCTGTTCACTCTACTGCTCTTGGTCAGTGCGAATGTTCTTTCACAGTTAATCATTGATTGGCTTAAAGAAATTCGCGATGACAATGAAAAGGGCAACGATAAAACAGATGAACGGTAACGCTAATCTGGCGCTATAAAAGGCGCAAGCCCTCAACAATCTGCTCCAAAGAAAGTTGAGGGCTTTTTTTGCGCCTTGTGGCAACATAGACAATCTGTTCACTTTTAGTTTCTAAATTGCTTTTAAATGATACCATACGAAAAGAATTTTTTCAAGCCACATTCCCAATTCTTAATTCTACATTCTTAATTCTTAATTCAAAAAAGTGGTGCGCTCGGCGGGAATCGAACCCACGCTTTCAGCTCCGGAGGCTAACGTCATATCCACTTGACTACGAGCACACGTGATAGAAGAAATTCTACCACAAAAATTTTTTATGTCAAATTACAAGCAAAGAAGTTTATCAAGTTTTTCTTTATCAAAGCCAACAACGTATTCTTCGCCGTCAATCGTCGTCACGGGAACAAGATTATCGCCAGAAATTTTTATGCACTCATTCGCGTAATCTTCGTTGTAGTCGATATTTCTTTCTTCGTATTCAACTTCAAGCTTATCAAGATATTTTTTAACCTTGTGACACCAAGGGCATTCTTCGACCGAATAAACGATAACCATAAAAAATTTTCCTTTCTACGCAGATTTTTTCAACGCGCCTTCAATCGCAATGGCAAGCTGATCGCCGCAGGAAGTTCCACGACCGCCGCAGTCATTACCCTTCAAAAGGTCTGCAATTTCTTTAGCGTCTTTACCTTCGACAAGTTTTCCAATAGCAAGCAAATTTCCTGGACAACCGCCGAAAAATTTAACGTTATGAAGTTTATTTTCGTCGTCAATGTCAAAAATAATTTGCTTAGAGCAAACGCGTTGTGGCGTGTAAACAAAATTTTTCATCCTAAAATCTCCCTATCTTGAAATAATTTTTCCGCAATGATATATTGGTACGGAAAAAAAATCAAGTACGCAGTTTTTGTTTATCAGGTTAAAAAAATCTTATCGGAAGGAACTTTAAATTGGATTCTACAATTTGCGGCTTGCGAAAAGCTTTAAACATTATCGGCGGCAAATGGAAAATCTTAATTCTCTGCTCAATTTACGAATGCGGCGTAATGCGTTACGGCGAATTGAGACGAAAAATCGACGGCATAACAAATACAATGCTGGCACAGTCACTTCACGAATTGGAAGACGCAAAACTTGTCACGCGGCAACAATTTAATGAAATGCCTTTGCGCGTGGAATATTCGCTTACGCCGAAATGTGAAACGCTTATTCCGATTTTGCTGGAACTCAAAGATTGGAGTGAAAAAAATATTTGAAACAAAATGAAACGATTAGCGCCATTGCAACCGCTACAGGTTCAGCAGGAGTCGGGATTGTACGGCTTAGCGGCGTTGATTCGATTGAAATTGCCGATAAAATTTTCTGCGCGGCGAATCAGCAAAAACTTTGTGACGCTGACGACAGAAAAATTATTTTCGGTCACATAAAAAATTTTGACGGCGAACTTGTCGACGAAGTTATTATTTTGCTTATGCGTGCGCCGAAGTCTTACACGAAAGAAAATGTTGTGGAAATTCAATGTCACGGCGGCAGTGAAGTTTTGCGCGAAATTTTAAAATTAACTTTTCAAGCTGGCGCTAGACCTGCTGAACGCGGCGAATTTACTAAACGCGCCTTCCTCAACGGTCGTATCGATTTATCGCAAGCTCAAGCCGTTTTAGACGTGATACAGGCGAAAACTTCCACTGCGTTAAACGTTGCGCAAAATCGTTTAAGCGGCAAAACGTCTAAAAAAATTCGTGACATTCGCCAAAATATTTTAAACGTTCTTGCACATATTGACGCGCTGATTGACTTCCCTGAAGATGATATTGACGCCGTTACTTTGAATGAAATGGATGAAAAAATTTCCGCGCAGATTGACGAACTGAAAAAATTTTTGGCGAATCAGCGGCAAGGAAAAATTTTGCGCGAAGGTTTAAGCACGGCGATTATTGGCAAGCCGAATGTTGGAAAGTCAAGTCTGCTAAATTTTTTGACTGACAGTGAACGCGCTATAGTGACGGAAATTCCTGGTACGACGCGTGACAGTATCGAAGAATTTATCAACGTCGGCGGTATTCCCCTAAAAATTATTGATACAGCTGGCATAAGAAGTTCAAGTGACGTTGTGGAAAAAATCGGTATCGATCGCGCCCGTGACGTTGCCGCCAATGCCGAATTGATTTTAGCGCTTTTCGACGGTTCACGCCCGCTTACTGACGAAGACGAAGAAATTTTTAAACTTTTGAAAGAAAATTCATCGATAATTTTGCTGACGAAGGCTGATTTAAATCAAGTCGTCACGTCCGCGCAGATTGAAAAATTTTCTGCTGAAAAAATTATTCATATCTCCACAAAAACTGCTGGCGGTATCGACGAACTTTTAGCGGAAATTTCAAAAAAAGTTGGCGTGATTGACGTTGAGGCAAATTTTGTACATGATGAACGCGAAGCCGATATTTTACGCCGTGCCGTGAAAAGTTTGGAATCTGCGCGGGAAACAATTCAGTCGAACGTTGGAATTGACTTTGTGTCGATTGACTTACGCGCCGCGCTTGAACTTTTTGGTGAAATTACTGGCGAAACCGTCACGGAAGACGTTATCAACGAAATTTTTTCAAAGTTTTGTATAGGTAAATGAAATGGACAAAATTTTTAAAGCCGTTAAGCAGGACGGCGCATTTTTTTTCTTGCTGACAATTTTAGATTCGCCGATAATTTTCCAAGCATTTGTCGGCAACCAAGATTTTTTTCTGTACGTGAAATATTTTATCTTCGCGGCAATGTTAAATTTCGCGGTAATGTTGGCGATAAACTTTTCTGTACCGAAAAAAAAGCCTCTGAAAAAAGTTTTACAGCGAATGTTCGTTATTTTGTTTTCGATAATGTTTGTATCGGAAAGTTTATTTTTGTGGAAGTTTCAACGCGAATTTGACGGCAACGCTATAGAAATTTTGATAGAAAATCTTTTCGCGCCTGAAGTTGTCATCGGCATAATTTTTTTTGCGGCATTATTAATCGCGGGAGCTGACGACTTGCGGAAAATTTTTAAATCTATGTCGACAAAAAAAATTCGGCGCATCACTTACGCCGTGTTGATAATTTTTTTATTCACGATAATTTTCAGCGTGATTTAAATTTAAAGTTTAATTCTATTGAAAAAATTTTTGTACGGAATTTTTACAGTGTACGGAAAATTTTTCTGCCCAGTCGGGGAAGTCGTGTTTAATTCGCTCCGCGCAGTCACGACAAAATTTTTCAGCGTCGGCAGGATTTTCACGCAAAATTTGCTTGTGTCCCCAAATATGCGTAAAAAATTTTTGTCCGCCGAAAAGTTCAAATATATTTGAAAAGCTATGAACTTTCACGCCGCAATTTTCAGCGCACATTGCAAGCCAGCGTTGCTCAACAAAGACCATGTACGGCAACAAATCCCAGCCAGTTTGATTTTCCGTAGGAGCGGCAGACTTCATAAACTCAAACGCAAATTCGCAGTACGCCTTCACAAAATTTTTATCGCCGAAATATGCAAATGCCGTGTTGCAAGGTTCAAGCGTCCAATTCAAATTTTGCGGCAATGAAAAATTATTTTTAAAGCGGAAATAATTTTTGTCGGGATAACAAGGAATGTCCGTACTTTCGCGGTGAATGACTGCAACGTCTGACTTGAACTGCGCAAAGTCAATTTTACGCCAGACGATAAAGTCAAGGTCAATCATCACGCAGGGAAAATTTTGTTGACGTAACGCGAAAAGTTTAGCGCCAGCCCAAAAAATTTTTTCGTCAATGCCAAGTTCCTGCATTTCGTCAAGCGAAGTTTCGACGCCGTCCCAAATTTCTAAAATGCCAACGTCCTTCAAAAATTTTCGCCCAACTGAATCCGTGTACAAAAAAATTTCGCCGTTATGCTTTTTCCATTCCAACGCCGAAATTATCAGCGTCAAAATTTCAAAGTCGGCAAGCTTAAAGTCAAGATTATTTTTCGTCCTCAACGTGTGAAAAGCCCGCATAAATTTTTAGTCCTCATAGTTGGTGATAAGTTCCAAGCCGTAGCCAAGCGCTAAAATGCCAGAGCCAGAAGAAAATTTTTCGTCAGCGTCGAACTGCTTGCCCTTCAATGCGCGTAAAATATTTTCAATAAAAATTCTGCCGAGCGTTTCCGTTTCAAAATACAAATTTAAAATCGTCAGTTTTCCGTCAATGTACGCGAAGTCAGCGAAAATTTGAAGTTTACGTTCATTGATATAAAGGCGTTGGGCATCTTCGGGCGAAAGTTTGACGTAAAAATCTTTGCCGTTGACGTAGCCTTTCAGAATTGCGACGTACTCAAAATTCCACTTCGGCGCAAACTCAAATGTTGCCGCGTCGTAAAAATAATTTTCATCTTTAAGCAACGCCGTACCGACAGCCACGCCGCGCATTTCTTCAACACGTTGAGAAAAATTTTCCGCCGATTCAAATGGATTGCGTCCGCGCAGAATTGAAAAAATTTCTTGAAGTGTAGGGCGACTTTCAAGAGCCGTCCTGCTACCGTTGAGAATTTTAACGTTTTTAGATTTTTCGACGCGCAAAGTTACGGGGTGGTGAATGAAAATTTGCAGACCTTCAAAAATAATATCGCGTTCATCAAAGTCAATATCGCCGTCGTCCGTGAAGTCGATAACTGCATTGTTGCGCCCGATATAAGTTTTGCCGTGCAGATTGTGAGGGATTCTAAATTCTCCGCCGTACAAATACAAAACTTCCGCGCCGTTTTGCAATTCGCGTACAAGTTCACTTTGCGTTTCGACGAAGGCGGCTTTTTTACCGTCATTGCGCTTGTCAAAAAATAATTCATGGCGCTGATTTTTCGCTACGCAACGTGAAATTTCATCAAGTTCATCAGCAGACAAAGTTTCAAAGTCAAGATTAAAAATTTTGCAGATGATTAATTTCAATTCGGCGTCACTAACTTTATCATCAAGCGCGGTGATAAGCTGTTGACTTTCAGTAGTGTAGAAATTTGACTCCAACCATTCATCAAGATTTTTTTGTTTAGCCAGCGTGAAAAGTTCAGTCAGTGAAAAATTTTCCGCCACTTCCTGAAGTGAATGGTAGTCGAATAAATTTTTTTCTTCCAAAAATATTTCCTCCGTTTTAGTGAATAGTAAGTAAAAAAATAAAGTTAGAAATTTTTATAACGTTGAAACAAAAAGGGCGCACAAGGACGCGGGCTGTTTAGTTTTGTTACGTTTTCTTTTGCGCTTGAATGCAAAATGCAGGTGCAACACTAAAAAATTATTAGTTTCTGCTATAAATTTTGTAACGCGAAAAGAAAAGCATAAATCAAATGAGTTAAAAATATTTTACCATACTTGAGCGTGAAAAGATATATCTTCTTTCAGCTCAAAATATTTCCTTACGTAAAATTGCCGCTATTATAAAAAGCGTCGTAGAAAATCGCGACCTCACAAAAAACTTTATGCAGGGCGTCTAAATATCCCATAAGCAGAAGTTACAAAACTTAGGCACGCAAGCAAAATGCCGAATAAAGACGCGGAAAACTTACTATAAGTCATCCTTTATCAGAAAGACCGCAAAAAGCAAACAGCGGATATGGTGAAGAATTATGAATGGAAAATTTAAATCTTAATTCTTAATAGAATATTATCCTAAGGGCTACGACTCAGAACACCTGCAGAAATATGGTTATCAAAAACGTTGCACTTGCTTTGACAATTAAAGAAATCAACCGACCGAAGAAAACTGCTTAAATTGAATGTTAGCCTCCTTAAAATGGATTTCAATCATATCAATAAATTCTTGCGCCGATAAAAATTTTTCTGTATTATAATGTTTCGTATCTGTTGCCAAACACGAATCGAAGGAGATTTTGCTATGATCGTTGAAAAAATTTTTGCGGGTGAATCTGTTCGCGTTTCAATCGCCAGTAGAATTGATACGCCGACTTCTTTTCAGTTGCGCGGCGAACTTTCCGCCATTCCCGATACTGTCAAAAAATTGTGTTTGATTTTAGCGACGTTAGCTACATTTCGTCGAGCGGAATTCGCGAACTGTTTATTTGCAAAAAAAATTTCCTGACATTACGATTGAAAACGTTTCGACGAGTGTTTTTGAAGTCTTGGAATTGACTGGCTGTAACGAAATTTTTCCATTAACGTCGTGACAGATGATGTGTCAAATTATCTGGAAATGTCGTTCAAAAATTTTTTGAAAAACAAGGCAACTCATTCTGCAGACAAAATTTTTATCGTCGACGAACACACATCTTACACTTGGTCAGAAATTGAGGTTTGCGCGACGATTATTGCCGAAGATTTGAGCAAATTGGGTGTTACAAGCGGTAGCCGCGTCGGAATTTGATCTATCAATTCCGCAAATTGGATTTTGACTTTCTTCGCAGTTCAAAAACTTGAGGCAATCGCTGTACTCATAAATTTTAATCTGCACATTTCCGAAATCGTGACTACTACGAAAATAGGCGACGTTGATTTTCTTTGCTATGGCGATTTGCCCGAAATGAAAGATGAACAAAAATTTCTCGATTATATTCGCTCCGCCAATTCGCCCGTGAAAAATTTTTACTCGATTCGGTCGGCGATTGATTTTAAAGCCCGCCGCGCAGAGTATGAACCGTTGCTTTACAAGTTTGCAAACTTCGACGAGGCAGACGCCCCCCTGCACTATGAGTTTTACTTCTGGCTCGACTGGCAAACCCAAAGGCGTCATTTTGTCCGCCTACAACATACTCAACGCCGCCAACGTTAATTACGTCGACCAAACTCTTCGTCCTGACGACAGAACTTGTATGATTTTGCCGTTCTTTCACATATTCGGACTTGTCGCAGGAATTTTTGCCAACGCACTTGCCGATTCAACAATTTTCATTCCGCCGAATATCAGAACGAGTACCTTGCTAAATTTAATTTTCCGTGAACGTTGTACAATTTTTCATTCCGTACCGACAATGTTAATCGCCCTCATCAACAATAAAAATTTCAGCGCGGATAAACTCTCCACCTTGCGTTGCACGATTATAAGCGGCGCGGCGGCTACTGATTCGCAAATTAAAATGTTCCGAGAAAAAATGCCGAACAATCATTTTTTGTCGAGTTACGGCTTGAGCGAAATGGCGCCCGTCAGCATTACAAACTACAACGACACCGACTATCACTAGTTGCATACTGGCGGACACCCCGTAAAAAACATTAAAATTAAAATTTTAAACCCTGACATAAACGGAATTGGCGAAATTTTAGTTCAAGGCTTCAATTTGATGACTTGCTACTACAAACTAAGCGAAGCTGATCAATCTATAAACCAAGATGGCTGGTTACACACTGGCGATCTCGGTTCATTGCAATCTGACGGCTATTTGAAGTTGACGGGCAGAATTAAAGAACTGATTATTCGAGGCGGCGAAAATATTATGCCTGGCGAAGTCGAAGCGGTCATTTCTAAGTTCGATATAGTCGACAATGTAAAAGTTATCGGCTTGCCCAGCGATTTTTTCGGCGAAGAAGTTTGCGCCTGCATAAAATTAAAGACTGGCAAAATTTTTGACGAAGAAAAATTCCGCGCTGAACTTTCTGCCTACCTTGCAAGATATAAAATTCCTTCTAAGTTCGTTATCGTCGACGAATTTCCCATGCTCGGCACAGGAAAGATCGACACCGTAACGTTGAAACGCCAAATTCTAATCACTTACATTTGAGAGGATAAACTCTCTGGCGTACCTCTATCCGATTGTAAAAAACTTTCGGACGTGTTATCGTGTCTTGCCCGCTTGCGGGGCTATAATTTTGATTCACTGATAACAATTTATAGTTGTCTAGAAAATTTAAATCAAAATACAATACGTTGCGGAGCAATGAGGGAAAGTAAGGAACTTTAGCCAAAATTTTCTCTGTAATAATGCACAAAAAAACAAAAAAACGCACAAAAAACTTGCATACCCGTCAATTCTTTCCTTTCTAGGTTTCAAAATTGACGGTAAATTTTTTGTTGCGTTCGTGACATTTATTAATGCCATTAATTGTATGTCATGTGATGTCCAGTAACATACATGGCGTGCTGACGTGCTTGTTCCTTTGAGATGGGTATGATATTTCCGCCGTCATGCCAAATTTTGGTAGCGCGCCCCAGCGGTCTGTAGATCCGTTAAGGCTGTTTAGAAAACGTTGTCATCCACCAAATTTAATTGTTCCTTTTTCAGAGTCTCTTTTTTATGTTACCAATTCCAATCAGATCGGTTCAAGTGTTTTCCTACCACCTGCTCCGCTTTCAGCCACGTTTCTTTTGAAAAAGTCTATCGTTTCTCATTTTCTTTAAAGTACCAGTTAATTGCGAATGGTAAAGTAAAATTCAAGAATAGCAATCGGAACAACTGAATTTGCGGAACATCCGCGCCCATACTTAACCCCGCCAAGCACATTTCCGCAATTCCGCCTGGTGCCATTGCAAGAAACGCCGTTATCAGCGAAAAGCCGTAAGTCTGCGACAAAAATATTGCCATGCCGACGCTTGTTGCAATCATTGCCGCGTTGCAGAATAATAAATTCGGAAGTGTTGAGCGAAGTGCAAGCAATCGGTTTTTCTCAAGTTTCGTGCCGATGTATAAACCGATATTCAGTTGCACAACCGCCATCAAAAGTTTCGGTGCCGATTCAAACGGTTGGATAAATGTTGAAAAAATCGCCGCAACCAAAATCGGACCGAGCAACTGTTTTGTAGGCAGGTGAAATTTTTTTCCAAGAAAACTCCCAAGCCAAACAAGTTGAACAAGTACGATCCAATGCAAGCCGTCAACTTGTTCAAGCGCAACCGCCGTTGCTGTTTCGTCGAGCATGTGCATTGCAAGAAATAGTACGCTGATGATGACGCAGGTAAATCTCAAAGTTTGCGCGACGACGACAAAATTCATATCGGCGCGCGAATCTTCTTCCGCCATCAACGTCATTAATGACATACCGCTAGGCGCACAACCCATTAAACAATTGATTAAATTGACCTCTGTCATGCGAAAGGTCATAAGCGACGCGATTAACGACACAATGACGATTGAACCTGTTGCCGACAAGACACCGAAGACTTGATGACTTAAGTTAATAAGCGTTTCAAAACTGCAATCGCGTCCAATTTCGCAACCGCCAACGCTCAACATCAAGTTACGCCAAGCGGTAGACCAATTTGTTTTCGGGTCGATAAAAGTTTTGCTGACGAAAGTAACAACAATTCCACCAAGCATTTATGGTATAGGAACGTTCAGCGTTTTGAATAAAAATCCGAGCGCGGCTGCCGCCAAAAACAGAATAACTTTTTGTCAAGTAAAACGCGGGGTTAATCGTTGCGCTTTATCAATTCAACTTGACTTTGCGCATAAGTTCCAATAATTAATATAAATTTCCCTCTCAATCCAGTTGCATTCGCTGGAAAATTCCCTTAAATTTTTGCCAAAAATTGCCGCTGTTCATTGAAACGAGTTCAGAGGTATTCATTTCGCTTTTAATGTCTTCGAGCCATGCTGGCGAAGAAAATTTTTCGTCTGCCGACGCCGTCGAAATTCGTACCTCTTGGACGCCGCCTGTTACTCTGTCGAATTCATCGTCCGTTAAAAGCCCCCGTTTCATGTGAATCGCCTCCTTTAAAAATCTTAAAAAGCTGAATTCAAGCGCCAAAAGAAAAGTAGTTTATTAAAAAATAATCAATAGTACTAAAAATTTTCTTACCTAAGCCAAAATTGTTTCAAAAATTACATCTTTAATCAGCGCGGGCGAAATTTCCGACAAGCAGTCAAGATTTTTCGGACAAGCGCGTTTCCAGCAACCTTTGCAAGGTCTGTCAACTTCAATGGAATTTTGACGTTGAGCATAAGCGCCATTTCTATTTGCATCAGTTGGACCCATTAACATAACGACGGGAACTTTCAAGCCAGCCGCTAAATGCACAATGCCAGTATCGCCGCCAATGACAAGGCGGGAATTTTTTATGACGTGGGCAAGTTGCGGCAAGTTCGTTTGATTCACAAGATTAATCGGCGGAATTTCCATAAGCTCTTCAATCTCCGCCGCAATTTGTACGTCGACCGCGCCATTGCCGACAATCACAGGTACAATGTCCAAGTTGTAAAGCCAATCGGCAACGTTAGCAAATTTCGTAGCGCCCCAACGTTTATTTGTCCAATTAGCGCCAACTGCAAACACCGCGTATTCATTGCCAACCTTCAAGCCAGCATGATCAGTTATTTTGTCTGCGCGTTTAATTTCATCAGGCGGAATTTCCAACGGGAAAATAATTTTGTCCACCTTGCAACCAATCGCCCGCGCAGTGTCCAAGTACCGCTCGACAATGTGTCCTGCCGAATGTTCACCAATTACTGGCTTAGAAATTTTGTCGCTAAGTTCGCGCATATTGCAAATGCCCAGCTTAATGTTGGACTTTGCAAAGAAAGCTATTGCCGCCGATTTAAATAGCCCTTGCAAATCTAAAACTGCGTCGTAACTTTCGCGTTGAAGTTCGCGGCGAAATGGCAGAAAAAGTTTTGTAAATCCTTTCAGCGTACGGAAATCTTTTTTGCGGAACAAAATTATTCTGTCAACGCAAGGATTCATTTTCAAAAGTTCGTAAGCTGGCGGCTCAACGACCCAAGTTATTTTAGCGTTGGGGAAAGTTTCCTTTATCGCGTAACTGACGGGCAAGGCGTGAATTACATCGCCAATCGCGCTAAGCTTTACGATTAAAATATTTTTTAGGGTATCCATTTTATTTTTAGTTAGTAGTGAGTAGTTAGTAGTAAGTAGTAGTGAAGAAATCCTACCGTCTACTCCCTATCTTCTACTTCCTATTTCTCCATTAACTCGGCAATTTTATTCGCCAAGTCAACAGGATTGTCAGGTAAAATCCCTTCAATCAACAGCGCCTGCGCGTACAGCAATTTGCAGAAGTCTTTGAAGTCATCAGATTTTTTATCCAGCGCGTGAATGCCGCTTAACTTTTTGAAAAGTGCGTGATTCGGATTGAGTTCTAAAATTTTATGCGCTTTGAAGAAAGGATTGTTCATCGGCGCGAAAGTTTGTTCCATATTCAACGAAGGTCCATTAGCGCCAGTCACTAAACATACGGCGCCAGATTTTAAGCGGGAAGTTAAACGAACTTCATTAACGTTTTCACCAATCGCCGCCTTCACGTCCATTAAAAGTTCTTCGTAGGAGCGGGACAGTTCATCAAGTTCAGCTTTTTTCTTATCAGCGTTTTCATCATCAATTTCAAAATCTTCACGGTTGACGGATTGAATTTCCTTGCCGTCGTAGTTGACAAGCGCATTGATAGCAAATTCGTCAACAGGATCGATAAGGTAAATTACTTCAATTCCGCGTTCACGCAAAATTTCAAGCTGTGGAAGTTTAGCGATTGACGCCGCATCTTTACCAGTCGCGCAGTAAATTTTCTTTTGATTAGCTGGCATACGTTCAACGTATTCAGCAAGCGTCGACAATTTTAAATCTTTCGACGTTGTGAAAAGTAAAAGGTCTTTCAAGTCGTCTTTAACTTTGTCGTCGTAGGAGTTATTGTAAATGCCGATTTTTAAAGACTTGCCGAATTGCGCCCAAAATTCTTCGTAGCGTTCACGTTCATTTTTCAAAAGCTTAGAAAGTTGCTTGAGAATATTTTTTTCAAGTGAGCGCCCAATTTTTTTTACGTCGCGGCTCTGCTGTAAAATTTCACGCGAAACATTAAGCGGCAAGTCAGGCGAATCAACTAAACCTTTCACAAAGCGGAAATGGTCGGGCAGAAAATCTTTGCATTTGTCCATAACGAAGACGTGGCGCGAATAAAGTTGCAAGCCAGGTTCATAGTCCGCGAAAAATAAATTTGACGGCGCATGCTTAGGAATGCAAAGTAACGCTGTATATTCGATTGTACCTTCTGCCTTCGTGTGGAAAAATTCCATAGGCTTTTCCCATTCATGGAATTGGTGGCGGAAAAATTCTTCGTATTCTTCGTCGCTAATGTCAGACTTATTGCGCGTCCACAACGGCTGCATGGAATTAACAGTTTTAACTTCAATGACAGGATTGTCATCCTTATCCTTCGTCTCAAAGTTCATCTTGATAGGGTAGCGGATGTAATCGGAATACTTTTTAATCAACGTTTCAATGGTGTAGTGGTTAGTGAAGTCGAAGTCTTCACCGCCGCAAAATTCGGGCTTAAGATAAAGTACAATCGTCGTACCGCGTGAATTTTTGTCGAAGTCTTCAAGCGTGTATTCGCCAGCGCCTTCACTAGTCCACTTAACGGCGGCAGTTTCGCCAGCTTTGCGCGTCATAAGTTCAACTTTTTCAGCAACGATAAACGCCGAATAAAATCCAACGCCGAATTGTCCAATAAGTTCTTCGTTGAGATTGTCGCTACTTTCACGAATTTTATCAAGGAAAGCGCGTGTGCCAGATTTAGCAATCGTGCCAATATTTGAAATGACTTCGTCGCGCGTCATACCAATTCCAGAATCGGAAATTGTAACGGTCTTTGTGTCGCTGTCGGGTACGACGAAAATTTCATAGTCGTCATTGCCTTCTAAAATATCTTGATTGGTAAGCGATTCAAAATGAAGTTTATCAAGCGCATCTGAAGCGTTTGAAATAAGTTCACGCAGAAAAATTTCTTTGTTCGTATAAATGGAGTTGACGACCAAGTCGAGCATTCTTTTAGTCTCGGCTTGAAATTCTAAAGTTTCTGTTGACATTAAATTTTTACCTCTAATCTAAAAAAATTATTTTATCTAAACAATAAGCTAACAGAACGTTGAGCCTGTATCCTTAAGATAACGTCGCCGATTGACTGAGCCATTGACAGTACGACAATTTTATCTGACGGCTTATTTTCGGGAAGTGGTATTGTGTCGGTAACGATAAGCTTTTCAATGACTGAATCGTTAATTTTTTCGACGGCGTTTTTGCTAAGTACAGGGTGCGTACACGCGGCAAGTACAGTTTTAGCGCCAAGTTTTTTTAACGCCTTCGCGCCTTCACAAAGACTGCCAGCCGTGTCGACAATATCATCAATCATAAGCGCAACTTTATCTTTCACGTCGCCGATTATGCTCATGACTTCAGCTTCACCAGGACGCGGACGCCGCTTTTCAATAATGGCGATAGGCGCTTTAAGATAATCAGCAAGGGCACGGGCACGAGTGACGCCGCCTAAGTCGGGACTGACTACGACAAGTTCATCTTCATAAGTTTGCGTTTTAAAATAATCGGCAATGACTGGCGCGGCTAAAAGGTGGTCAACTGGAATGTCGAAAAATCCTTGAATCTGCGCGGCGTGCAAGTCAACGGTAAGCAGGCGATCAATTCCAGCGGCAACCATTAAATTGGCTACAAGTTTAGCGGAAATCGGTTCACGTCCGCGCGTTTTTCTATCTTGCCTTGCGTATGCGTAGTAGGGAACAATCGCCGTTATACTGTGAGCCGATGCGCGTTTGCAAGCGTCAACCATTATCAGCAAATCCATAACATTATCATTTACAGGATGAGAAGTCGGCTGTACGATAAAAATATCTTTGCCGCGAATACTTTCATTAATCATAACTGAAGTTTCGCCGTTGTTGAAACGTCCAACTTCTGTATCACAAAGTCGGACGTTGATATAGTCTGAAATTTTTTGCGCCAAATCGGTATTGGCATTGCCCGTCATCAAACAAAGTTTGCTAGTGTCAACGTTGTGATTCTCCATAATTTTTTCCTCCATTGCTATCCTAAATTGTATTCCTAATTTAATGTTTTGAAAATTTAATCGCAAAATAAAATTTTCCTTCACATAGGCGCTTTAATATCGCGTTCCTTGAGACTGCGGAAAAATTTTAATATTATTGCTATGTCAATTCGTAATACTTATTGTAAACTGTTCGCCATCGGTTTAGGTTTAAAATTTAACTTGTATAAAAAATTTTAACGCTCCACTAAATTTAAATTACGAACTGGAAATGTAAAGTACGTGTCGGAGTACGGTTCATTTTTCAGCGTGAAGTGCCACCATTCAGTATCAAGCGGCTTGAATCCGTGACGCAACATCGCATCGCGCAAAATTTTTCTGTTAGCAAGTTGTTTACGTGTCAAGTTGCCTTTGTA
>JAFSUE010000037.1 GCA_017445435.1 Selenomonadaceae bacterium
CAGCGAAACCAAATCTCTGCGTTCACGACTGAAACACAGATGGCGGAGAGCAAGGGATTCGAACCCTCGGTACGGTATCAGCGCACACACGATTTCCAGTCGTGCTCCTTCAACCACTCGGACAACTCTCCGTAAAGTCGACGCTAAATATATCACGCAAACTTTTTTCTGTCAAGAATTTTTTAAAAGTCCATTCAGCAGGTTGATTGTAAAATGAACTCGAACAGATAAAATAAAAAAATTTTCCACGAAGGAGAATAAAAATGTCCGAGAGAAATGTTATCACACAATCCAAAAAATTTCACCATCTAAACGAATTTCAACGCGGTCAAATCGAGTCTTTGATGAAATACTCAAATCTCAAAGCAAGTCAGCATTTCTAGTAAGCCGCTTAAGATTTCAAAGGTTAAAGATTTTATGAAGTTTGTCGAAGAAAAAATTTTACGAAATAATTGGTCGCTGGATTCGGTTTGCGGTTATGCGAAACTTCATAAACTTTTTTCGGAATACGCTCTATCACTACATTAACTTGTGACTTACAAAAATTAAAAATATCGCCCTGAAACAAAAAATGAGTCGTAAACAAAAGATTTGAGTTCGGGCATTGGGAAATGCTCGGCAATCGCTCCAACAACGAAGTTTTCGATGAGCAAATTTCACTCATAACCTGAAAAAAATGTCCGAGTTGCTATTGCATTTTACAAATTTTTAAGTTTTTAAATTTTTTAATTTTTTAGTTAAACTTCTTTTCTTTTTGCGCAAATTTAGTTAGTAGTCAGTAGTGAGTAGTTAGTAGTTAAAACATTTCGCCGCGTTCGTTCGCTACATTCGCCCAACTTTGCAACAGGCGCTGGGAAATGCCGCTTAATTACCATAATTATTACTATCTTCGTCAGCAGATTTTTCTTTATCAGCTTTTTCTTTAGCTTTTTCCCTAGCTTTACGAAGTTTTTCAGCGGCGGCAGGATCAATTCTTTCAAGATAAGTTTTCGGTACAGAGTGTGGATTTTTTTTGCTAAGTTCGTAGCAGTGACGAAAACTTTCTTCAGCCTTTTCAACGTCGCCAAGTTCGTCGTAAATATCGCCTTGAAGTTTATAGCTTATCGCTTTTTTGTCGTCAATCTCAAGCGCCCTGTCAATGTCAGCCAACGCCTCATCAATTTCGCCGCGCATATGCCGAACGTCAGCGCGATTTAAAAAGTTATACAAGTTCGACGGGTCTTTCTCAACGGCTAAATTAACGTCAATCAATGCGCCTTCATAATCGCCATTAATCGCCTTCGCTCTACCACGAATCGCCAAACATTCAGCAATATCATCTTGCTTTTCAGCGGCAAATGCACGGTCAATTTCAATCAGCGCCAATTCAGCGTTGCCATAATCGTTGTAAACGTCGGCGTTGATTCGCAACTTTTTAGCCAAACTTTTATTCGCGCCAATCGTTTCAGCTTTAACCTTCGACCAATAATCTTTTCGTGCAAGCTCTTCGTCAAAATATTTTTGTCGAACGTCAGCAGATTCATTTGCATAAGCCAGCGTTACGGCGTCACGAATTTTTTCACCGATATTTTGTGAAAAAGCAATTTCGCGCAGTTCCTTAAAAACTTTGTCGTCATTCAAAAAATCTATGTGACCTGCAACGCCTTGACGGAATTTCCAATCGTCGACTGAATTATAATCGTGAAAAGCTTTATCAAGTCCACCTGCGAAGTGGTACGCATTTCTAGCCGACCTGTACGTTTCGCCAGAAAGCGCCGCCGTATAAATTTCTGCGCCGTCAATGTAAACTTTATAACTCCTGTCAACTTTTTTAACCGTAACGTGACCCATTCCGTAATTAGTCATAAGTTGAGATAATTTTTCTTCGCGAACTTCTGAATCAGGATGATCACTCATAGTTTGATCACTAGGTTTATCGTGCGGGTTAAATTCTAAAAAATCCTGCGTTTCATAGCGCAAATAATAATCCATACGCGCCATAGCAACTGCGCCGCCGCCTGGATTGAAACCTGCGCTAGTCATTATGTAAAAGCCGCCTTCATCTGCTTCATGTTCGGAAGGCAAGGTAATATTTTTAGCTATTGAGTAGCCGACCATATTACTTAAGCTGTTCCAGTCAACATTGCGGCTATCGACGTTAGCGGCAAGTACAGTTGCGCCAAGTGATTGAGCAATAGCCTGCGCGTAATTTTTAGCTGAATGCTGTTCAATGCCATGTGTCATTTCATGAGCAAGTACGGCGGCGATAGCGTCTTCATCACCGTCCAATACGCGCAGAAGTCCCTTGTTAATCGTGATGTAATTCATTGGATAGCAAGCGGCGTTGAACTTGTCGCTATCGTTTACGCTCCAAATAAACGGCAGGGAATTTACGCGCAGTTCATAATTTCCATAATTTACAAGGCGCGTCATAATTCCATTGACAATTTCCACGTCGTGCGGATTTTTATCCAAACCGTTTTCGCGTTCATCTTGACGTTTAGCCATCATCTGCGCGTGGACGTCATTTCCCATTTCTAAAATTGTCGTCAGCGCATTTCGATACGCCGCATAAATGCCGAGACCTTGTGCCGCTATCGCCCATGCGTCAGCCGCTTGAACTTTTAATGGCGTTAAGATTGTGACGGCTAAAATTATCAGCGTAAATACTTTTGTAAAAAATTTTTTCAAAGTTACTCACCCTTAAATTTATTTTCGCATTATACAGCAGTTTTCGACGATTGACAAAATTTCTTTTTCGGGATTAATTAAAAAAATGCTTGCAAAAAATCAAAATGGCAAATATAATTGTCAAAAAGTCGAGGTGATTTTTATGGTAAGCAATAAAGCTGATACTATAGAGGAATATATTTTGAAAAAACTTTCCGAAGGAACGGACGGTAGCATTGAAGTTAAGCGGACGGAGCTGGCAGATAAAGTGAACTGTGCGCCGTCACAAATTAGCTACGTATTGAGTACACGATTTACTCACGACAGGGGATTTCACGTCGAATCGCAACGCGGACTTGGGGGTTACATTCGTATAACGATTGTTGAAGATACCGCCTTTGATAAAAAAACTTTATATCGAAGTATGGTTGAAAATATCGACGCCAACACGCCGTTTGAAACTGTAAAAGCAATGGTAAGTTATCTTGTCGATATGCGGATGTTGACGACGCGTGAAGCTGAAATGATGAAGCGCACGATTTATATCATTTATCAATCGGAGGCGGCAGGTAAAATGACTGCTGAAGAACGCGCAAAAATTATTACGTCAATATTCGTAATGCTGGCTAAAATTTAATTGGGAATGCGTAATTCGTAATTCGTAATGAATCCTAAAAGCTAAAAGCTAACATAGAAAGGAAGTCTTAATTGGTACATATAATTGGCGCGGGCGCTGGCGATCCTGAATTAATCACCGTCAAAGGTCAACGACTTTTAAGCGCGGCTGATGTTGTCATATACGCGGGTTCGCTAGTTAATCCTGAACTGCTGAAATATTGTAAAGACGGCGTGAAAACTTACAATTCAGCTGAAATGACGCTTGACGAAGTTATTCACGTTATGGAAACTGCCAACGCGCAAGGCAAAGACGTTGTACGCTTGCACACGGGTGATCCGTCAATTTACGGTGCAGTTCAAGAACAAATTGACATTCTGACGGAAAAAGGAATTGAATTTGAAATTGTTCCTGGCGTAAGTTCATTTTTAGCGGCGGCGGCGACTCTTCGACAAGAATTTACTTTGCCCGGTATAACTCAAACTGTTATCTTGACACGACAAAGCGGCGTAACTCCCGTTCCAGATAGCGAATCGCTTAGCAAACTTGCAAAAATTCAATCGACGATTTGTATTTTTCTTTCCGTCAAGTTGATTGACAAGATTGTTGAAGAATTATTCGCCGCTGGATTGTCGGAAAATACGCCTGTTGCTATCGTACATAAAGCGTCATGGGCTGATGAAAAAATTCTGCGCGGTACACTTGCGGACATTGCAGAAAAAGTTAAAGCCGCTGGCATTACGCGAACGGCTCTAGTTATTGTCGGCGATTGCTTGAACTCCAAGCGCTACGAAAAATCTCATTTGTATTCGCCAAAGTTTAGCCATATGTTCAGGCGAAAAAAAGTTTAAAAATAAATTCTAAATGACATTCCCTTTTATTAAAAATTTCAGTAACTCGGAAATTTTTTAATAGAGGGGAAATTTTTAATTACGCATTGAAATAAAGTTGATTGAAATAATAAAATGAAATGAATTTGAAAATAAGTAATATAACATATTGATTATATCAAGTAACGTGATATAATTTGCGGCGTTTAAGCTAAAAAATTTTGGGAGGAGGAAATTTTTATGATGAAAAAATTTTTTATTTCGGCTGTAGCAAGTTTAGCTGTCTTTATCGCGGCTCAATTTAATATTTGCGGCGCGATGATTGCACCTCATCAAATGTACTTGGGCGGAATTACTTTCGGCTCGAAGATTGACGAAATGAAACGCCTTCACGGTGAACCAGACGCAATTTATAACGGCGATGAAGGTTACGCGACTTGTACTTATGGCGACTTAGTTTTAGTTCACTACAATAGATTCAGCGGGCAAATTTATGGAATTAACGTCACTGATAAAAGTTTAGATTGGCACGGCGATCAAAATATCGGCGTCGGTATGTATTTTGATGAATGGTTAAAAGTTCACGCTGAACCCGATGTAGTTAAAGTCGGCGATGTTCAAACGGTGTACTTGTACTTTCACTATAAATCTAATCCCGTCGTGCATGAAACTTTCCGCGATTATGGCTTGTTTA
This sequence comes from Selenomonadaceae bacterium, assembly GCA_017445435.1. Taxonomy (GTDB): domain Bacteria; phylum Bacillota; class Negativicutes; order Selenomonadales; family Selenomonadaceae; genus Quinella. Next base: position 4,790 of record JAFSUE010000037.1, read on the forward strand.
TCGCGTTCAACAATAAAAGCGGCGTAATAACTGAAATGCAAATTTACGGCGATAATGACATAGCAACTTTTGAAGAAACTTTCGAGGGCATAATGTCTGATATGCTTGTACCGATTGAAAAATAATTTTGCGGAGGAAATTTTTATGCTGAAAAAATTTTTTATCGCGTTGATATTCGGTCTGCTAATTATTTTCGCCGCAATTATTTTTTTATTTCCTTACATTAATGTTTGTAACGCAAAAATGCCGCGCAGTGAAATGTACTTGGGCAACCTTACAGTCGGGTCATCAATCGCCGAAATGAAAAAACTTTATGGAATGCCAACTGCTGACGGTATGGGCTTTGAAGAAAATCGCAGTTGTACTTACGGCGACGACGTTTTAATTTATTACAACACGCTGGAAGAAAAAATTCAATCTGTTGTCGTTAGCGGCAATAACGGCTGGACAACCCCTTCAGGTTTTGGCGTTGGCGGCAATATCCGAACTGTTTTAAATGCCTATGGTAGCCCAGACTACAGCACGTCTAACAATTCAAAGAAAGTTTACATTTATTTTCACTGCTATAAAAATGAACCGCAATTTGGGCTTGTCATTTTGATTGATGAAAATAATGGGCGTATTCTTGAGATTGGAGTTTACGGCGACAATACGGAAAGAACTTTTGATGAATACTATGAAGATTTGGCGGCAACATTAGTTAGTAGTTAGTAGTAAGTAGTTAGTAGTCAGTAGGTAGTAGTGGATTGAAAGCTATTCACTAAAAATTTTGAGAGGAAAAATTTTAATGAAGATTCTTTTATTAGTAGTTTATTTCGCAGTTTTAGTCGGGATTGGACTTTACTGTAGGAAACATACGACGGACGTTGACGGCTTTGTACTTGGCGGACGTTCAGTAGGACCTTGGCTTACTGCATTTGCTTACGGTACGTCATACTTTTCAGCAGTCGTCTTTGTCGGTTACGCGGGACAATTCGGCTGGAAGTACGGCATTGCGGCGACGTGGGCAGGTATCGGCAACGCGTTAATCGGCTCATTAATGGCATGGTTCATCTTAGGTCGACGCACAAGAATTATGACTCAACACC
>JAFSUE010000265.1 GCA_017445435.1 Selenomonadaceae bacterium
ATATAGTACGGCAAATTTGCGACGACTTTAAAATTTTGTGGCATTAATTCGGCAATGTCGACTTTCAAAATATCGCCTTGAATTAATTTAAAATTTTCATAACCTGCCAGTGTTTGTGAAAGCACGGCAGGTAATTTTTTATCCAGCTCAACCGCCGTGACCTTTGCGCCAGCTTCCAAAAGTCCCTGTGTCAAAGTTCCGATACCTGGTCCAATTTCTAAAACTTCATCGCCTTCTGAAATTTCTGCCGCGTTGACAATTTCATCTACAACGCCTGAATCAATTAAAAAATTTTGTCCCAACTTTTTCGACGCCCGCAAGTCAAAAGTTTTCAGTATGTGCCGCGTTGCCGATAAGTTTGCAATTTTCGGATGCAACATTTTAATTCGTAATGCGTAATTCGTAATGAAAAGTTTCAAAACGATTCCGCATTCACAATCTCCAATCTATAAAATTTAATCGACGGCATATTAATTTATTCGCCGCGAACCGTCAAGAAAATTTTTTAGTGAATAATTTAAATTATGTCGACAAAGTATTTTGGTATACAAATTTCAATTTGATTGACAATAAATCATAACAAAATTATAATAGCCGCGTTGACAGGTACCGTCAAAAATTTTCCACACGAAAGAGGTTTTCGCAATGGATACGGTAAATGCAATTTCAAGCGGCGATACAGCATTTGTACTGCTTAGCGCGGCAATGGTTTTCATAATGACGCCAGCAGTTGCGCTTTTCTACGGCGGCATGGTACGCGGCAAAAATGTTTTATCAACAATAATGCAGTCAATGTTCATACTCGGAATGATAAGCGTCGAATTTATTTTAATCGGCTACACAATGGCATTTGGACCAGATTTAAATGGTTTTATCGGCGACTTATCGAAGTTTGGATTAGCAGGCGTCGGCTATAACATTTTGGAAGGTGCGACGATTCCGGAATTAGCGTTCATAATATTTCAGTGTATGTTTGCGGCGTTGACACCAGCATTGATAACTGGCGCGATTGCTGAAAGAATGAAATTTAGCGGCTTTGCAATTTTAATGTTGCTTTGGGCAATTTTCATTTACAATCCAATGGCGCATTGGGTATGGGGCGGAGGATTTTTAGCACAACTTGGCGCATTAGACTTTGCAGGCGGACTTGTAATTCACATTTTATCGGGCGTCAGTGGATTAACGATTTGTATTTTACTTGGCAAGCGGCGCGGCTACGGTAAGCGTGCAATGGTTCCTCATAATATTCCTATGTCAGTAATTGGCGCGGCGTTTTTATGGTTAGGATGGATGTTTTTTGACGCAGGAAGTGCACTTGGCGCAAATGAACTTGCGGCGAATGCGTTTGTAGTAACTCACATAGCGGCGGCATCAGGACTACTCGGCTGGGTAATTCTTGAATGGATTAGAAGCGGCAAGCCAACAGTTTTAGGCGCAATTTCAGGTTGTGTAGCAGGTATGGTGGCGATAACTCCCGCGTCAGGTTACGTGACAATTATTCCGTCAATGTTTATCGGTTTAATTGGCGGCGGAATTTGTTACGGCGCAGTTGCAATTTTGAAAGAGCGGCTCGGCTATGATGATTCACTTGACGCATTTGGCATTCATGGAGTTGGCGGAATTTGGGGAGCATTGGCAACTGGACTTTGGGCGACGACTTCAATAAATCCTGCTGGCGCTAACGGTCTTTTTTACGGCGAAACAGATTTATTTATCGCGCAGATTATTTCCATTGGCGTTGCGATAATTTTAGCGGTTGTCGGTTCAACTGTCCTGTACAAAATTGTAAATGCCTTTGTGACGATTCGCGCAGATGAAACTGAAGAAATTAATGGGCTTGATATTTCTGAACACGGTGAAAGAGGTTATACCGAAACGATTTTCACGGGCGTACCAAATTTTATTGCTGAAGATTTTTCTTCAACGTCAAGCGTCTTTAATTTAAATTCGCACAGTACGAATTGAGGAGTTGAAATTTATGGAGCAACGAAAAATTACGAAGATTGATATAATTACGCGTCCGAATAAGTTGGAAGAGTTAAAAGAGGCGTTGAATGCAATCGGCGTACACGGAATGACAGTCAGTCAAGTTTATGGTTGCGGCTTGACGAAAGGTCACAAAGAAGTTTATCGTGGGCGTGAATACGAAGTTAATCTCGTGCCGAAAATTAAAGTTGAAACGGTCGTCTGTGAAATTCCCGTCGAAAAAGTTTTAGATACCGCGCAGAAAATTTTACGAACTGGAAAATTTGGCGACGGAAAAATTTTTGTCTATGAACTTTCAGACGCCGTAAGGATTCGCACAGGACAACGCGGCGTTGAAGCGATTATGGATATTCCTGGTGAAGTTAGCAAGTAGCTAAAAAATTTCTCATAAAGTAGCTGGCAGTATAAAATTTACTGTCAGCAATTTTTTTGCAAAAATATTTTCCGCAGGTCGTCAAAAAAATTTTCCATTGAACTAAGTTTAAATTCTGTTATAATTTTCCTAAAAGATAAATTGAGGTAACTTTATGGACGAAAAAATTTTAGGAGAGATGCCGCTTGCAACGTGGCGCTGGCTCGGCGTAAATTCTGTTAAAGCTGATGTTGACGCCGAAGAAAAAATTATAAACGTTGAGGACGGCGAAGTTAAAAAAATTTCTGAAGTAAATCTTTCAGCAGAAAAATCTGCGCGGAAAATAAAAATTAACGTCGGAAAATCTGCGCGGGTTGAACTTGCCGCCGTCGATTTGGGACGCGGAAATTTTTCTTCAGACGTTGAAATAAATCTTAACGGCGACGATTCGACAGCTGAAATAAATTCTGTGTACTTGGGCGACGGCAAAAGGCGGCTTGATTTTAATTATGTGATTCGTCAACGCGGCTTGCGTACAAATGCAGTTATGAATGTTCGCGGCGCTTTGAATGACGAATGCAACAAAATTTTTCGCGGTACGTTGGATTTTCAGCGCGGCGCTAAAGGTTCAATCGGTCGTGAACTTGAGGAAGTCATAATCCTTTCCGATACTGTAAGAAATAGATCAGTGCCGCTTATGTTGTCAAATGAAGATGACGTAGATGGGCATCACGCGGTTACAGTTGGACGCCTTGACGACGAAAAAATTTTTTACCTTATGAGTCGTGGGCTTGATAAATTTGAGGCGGAAAAGTTAATCATTGAGGCGGCGTTTAATCCCGTGCTTGAAAAAATTTCTGATGAAAATATCCGCGCAGAAATTTTTGATGAACTTCAAAGGAGATTGTCTGATGAATAAAAATTTTCTGTTCGACTTCCCGATACTCAACTTGAAAATGAATGGTCATCGTATGGCGTACCTTGACAACAGCGCCACTACTCAAAAGCCTGAAAGTGTTGTCCGCGCAATTTGCGGCTACTACGGCGGCTGCAATGCTAATCCTCATCGCGGCGTTTATGAACTTAGCGTCAAGGCTACGAAAGCTTATGAAGATTCACGCGCCAAAGTTCAAAAATTTATCAATGCCAAAAGTCCCGCCGAAATTATTTTTACGAAAAATGCTACTGAATCGCTTAACCTTGTGGCGTATTCGTACGGGCTGGAAAATGTCAATGCTGGCGACGAAATTTTAATTACGATTAGCGAACACCATTCCAACCTTGTCACGTGGCAAATGGTGGCGAAGGC
>JAFSUE010000266.1 GCA_017445435.1 Selenomonadaceae bacterium
AACTACGGGCATTGGAACAGTATTTATCACAAATTCCGTCTTTGGTGCAAACTCGGTATTTTTGAAAAAATCTTACAACTAGTAAATCAAGACTCCGAAGAATCAACACCGATAGAAATTGATTCAACCTTTTGCAAGATATTCTACACTCAAAAAACAATCAGTCGGCTCTTCGCGTGGCGGTAAAAATACCAAAATTCACGTGGAAAAATGAAAATGTAAAACGTAGTGTTGACAGGCGTACAAGTTCACGACAGCTAAAAGGTAAAACAGTGCTTGCTGACCGTGCCTTCAGTTCCGAGAAAATTCGTGATTATATTGAAAAAGAAGGTGGAAAGGTATGTATTCCAGATAAATCGAATTTCAAAATACAACACGACTTTGACAAGGAAATGTACAAGAAACGCAGTATAGATTTTTTCAGCGAATAAAGAACTTTCGCATAGCTCGTTACGACAAATTAGCTGATTGTTTACTTAGCTTTGTGTTTCTTGCCGTCATTCACTTTTAATTTACAAACAACCCCTAGAGAGAAAGCGGGACGTGATTACATATGCGCTAATTGATTCCCAAAGTGTAAAAACATCATATGCAAGTGAGCAAATTGACTATGACAAGGGAAAAAAACGAAAGGACGCAAAAGACACATAGTGACAGACACGTTAGGTTGTTTACTTGCAATCAAGGTTCATAATGCAAAACTGCATGACACAAAAGCTGGGATATTTCCTGCCATTGAAGCCTATAGAAAATACCCAACAATACAAAGAGATACAGAAAAAGTTTCATAGATAACGTGAAAAATATTCTGGGCTTATATGTAGATATTTCGCCAAAAATAAAAGCAGAAGGATTTCAAGTTATACCGAAACGTTGGGTAGTAGAAAGAACTTTTGCGTGGATAAAAATTTCACGCCGAATGAGTAAAGATTATGAGATTTTAACTTCTACAGAGGAAGCAATTATACAAATTTCAAATTTTCATTTACTGCTTAGACGTTTATGAAGACAGCTTCTAAATAATTTTTTGTCAACCGTTACAAAATAATCACAATTTGTTAAAAGGGCGCTTGCGATATGTTAGGCGTCCTTGATTTTTATCCCAATTTTTATAATATCTGCTACCTTTTCGTTTAAGAAATCTATTTTATCAACGCCAACATAAATTGTCCGATAAGTTCTTATAAAAAGTCGTTGTAGTCTCGTTGGCTTGCATCTTTATTACGTCCATTTTTATAGTGTAGCATAAACGAAGTGACAAGTTCAATTTTTTTCTGAACTATTTCTTTCTGAATCGAAATCATTGCCGCCCTGTCGCTTAAAATATCTTCAAAATTTGTTTCGTCGTGACGGCGATTGTAAATGGAGGGTGTATTTGAATCAATCGTGCAAGCGTTGGCAGATTCTTGCAAATTATTCTTTGTTAGAAATGGACTCCACTTTTTGTAAAGTTCATAAAGACGAGACTGGCGCATTGAAAAAACACGGTGATCAAGCTCAACTTATAAAGGTGCTTTTAACTGGCGGACATATTCACGACATAATCAGTTATCTTATATTGAAAATCATAACGGCAATGATAAAGCAAATGCAACAATAAAGCATAATTTTGATGAGGAACTTTATGCGGAACGCAATATTATTGAACGCTTTCTTGCTCGCCGCTTTTATGATTTTAGTTCACCAACACGCTCTAGTTTAACTAAATAAAAAAATTTTCCAAACTTGAAATTTAGGTGGAGTTGAATAAATAAGTGCTGATAAAAAATAAAGGTAATTACGCGGCATTTCTAGCGCCGCAACCGCTACGCGGAATTAAGAATGTAGAATTAATATTTGACAATTCAAGCGCCAAAAAAAAGTAGGTTTAAAATCTAAAAAATTGTTACAAAGTTTGAAACTACCAATAGTATTTTGAATACATAAAAAATTTTTGGATTGATATTTCTGCGCGGCTATGATAAAATCCTTTTTCGTCAAACATTTGCAGATTGTAACACGGAGGTGGAAATTTTGAAAGAAAAAATTCATCCGCAATATTTTGAAGCTACTGTAACTTGTGGTTGTGGCAACACGTTTAAAACTGGCTCGACGAAAAAAGAATTGAAAGTTGACGTTTGCTCGAAGTGTCACCCATTTTTTACTGGTCGTCAGCGCGACGTTAAAGCTGGCGGGCGCATTGAGAAATTTAATAAGCGCTACAAAAAATCTTAAAATTTTAACAAGTAGAGGCTAACGATTAAGATTAAAACTTGAAAAATTCTAGCTAAAAATCTTAGTCGCTAGCCTTTATTTTTTTTGCTTGACGCCAGCGCAAAATCTTTGTAAAATAATTTTTGAATGTGATTCAATTTTTTTAGGAGAAATAGCGATGGAACTTTCAAGCTTTGATAAATCCCTGCTGAATTTGTTGCAGGGAAACATACCAGTTTGCAGTAGACCTTTCGCGGAAATGGCGTCGACGCTTGGCGCAGATGAAAATTTTGTGCTGGAACGTGTACGCGAATTGAAGGCGGCAGGCTATTTGCGTCGTATCGGAACTTTTTTTAACTCCGACAATTTGGGCTATCGCAGTACGTTAATAGCGTTGGAAGTCACGCCGTCAGAAATTTGCACGGTTGCCGAAACTATCAACGGTTACGACGAAGTCACGCACAATTACGAACGCGAAGGCAAATTTAATTTATGGTTCACGCTGTCAACGTTGAATGCAGAACGCGAAGGAAATATTTTAAGCGAAATTAAATCTCTGCGCGGCGTTGAAGATATGATTAACTTGAAGTCCAATAGAAAATTTAAAATCAATGTGCAATTCAATTTACAGTGACACAAAAATTTTGACAGACCCAGACAAAGAAATTATACGCGTTTTGCAGGAAGATTTTCCACTTTGTGAAGAGCCGTACAAATTTTTGGCGGAAAAAGTTGGAATTGATGAAGAAGAATTTTTACAGCGCGTGAAAGATTTTGTACGTGAAAAAAAAATTCGTAAGCTTGGCGCCGTCTTGCAACATAGAGCGGCGGGCTTTAAATCGAATGCACTTTGCGCGTGGAATGTACCAGCTGAAAAACTTGCTGACATTGCGGCGATTATGAGTTCACACGCGGCAGTTTCGCACTGTTACGACAGGACGCCTGCGCCGAATTGGAATTATAATTTGTATACGATGATTCACGCTAAGTCCCGCGCAGAATGTGACAGTATCATTGATGAACTTTCGCGTTTGACTGGCATAACGGATTTTCAAGCGCTTTACTCCATTAAAGAATGGAAAAAAACTTCAATGAAATATTTTACCGAAGAACTTAAAAATTCTTGATAAAAAAGCACCTTACAACGTGAATAGTTGAAAGATGTTTTTTTTATTAATCAAGTTGCAATTAAAAAGGGCTCTCAAGGATGAGCGCCCGCCCGCGCAAATCGCGTGATGCGATTTCAGCGGGCTGTTTTCTTTTTGCTACTTTTTCTTTTGCACCAAAAGAAAAAGTAGATTTAAAAAATAAAAAAAATTTTTTACTAACTGCTACTCTAAATCTTCACCGTTGGACGCAATAACTTTTTTGTACCAGAAGAAAGAATCTTTACGACTGCGTGAAAAATCGCCAGTGCCGTCGTCGTGACGATTAACATAAATAAAGCCGTAACGTTTAGCGTACTGTCCAGTTCCAGCGCTAACTAAGTCAATCGGTCCCCACGTCGTGTAGCCAATCAGCGGTACGCCGTCGTTTACAGCGTCGCCCATTGCTTTAATATGTTCGCGGAAATATGAAATTCTATAATCATCGTGAATCGCGCCGTCATCTTCAACTTTATCGAATGCGCCAAATCCATTTTCAACAACCATAATCGGCGTGTCGGGATAACGTGACGCCAACTTATTCAAAGTCCAGCGTAAACCGTCAGGGTCAATCTGCCAGCCCCAATCGCTAGCCTTCAAGTACGGATTTTTAGCGCCGCCCATCATATTGCCTTTAACCTGCTCGGCGTTTGGATCAACCGTCACGCAGTTTGACATATAGTAGCTGAATGTGTAAAAGTCGACTGTACCTTCACGCAGAATTTTTTTATCTTCCTCATTGTCCATAAACGCCGTATCAATGCCCATGTCTTGATACATTTTTTTTGCAAAGGAAGGATAAGCGCCGCGAACTTGAACGTCACCGCAAAGATCGTTGCAGAAATGGTCGCGCCTTTGGTCTTCAAGAATATCTTTAGGATTAGGCGTCAATGGATACCAGGTAATATGACAAATCATATTGCCAATCATAAAGTCAGGATTAATTTTGTGACCTTCGATAACTGCTTTAGCGGAGGCAACAAATTCATTGTGAAGAGCTTCAACGCGTTGTTGTGGAACGTCAATAATTTCAGGGAACTTGCAAGGCGCTGTGCGTTTTAAATCTTCATCTTGCAGGACACCGACGCCGTAAAGGTTGCCCATTTGCTTTTCCATTAACGTCATATTAATTTCGTTAAACGTCAGCCAATATTTGACTTTATCTTTCCAGCGATTAAAGCAAGTTGTCGCGTACTTGACGAAAAGGTCAATAGTTTTGCGATTGTAAAAGCCCTTGTACTTCGTGACAATAGCCCAAGGAATTTCATAATGGCAAAGAGTGATTAACGGTTCAATGCCGTATTTCTTGCATTCGTCAATAAGATTGTCATAGAATTTCAAGCCAGCTTCATTTGGTTCAGCGTCGTCACCGTTTGGAAAAAGTCTAGCCCAGTTAATTGAAAAGCGATAGCAGGTAAATCCCATTTCAGCGAACAGTGCAATATCTTCCTTGTAGTGGTGGTACATGTCAATCGCTTCATGTGACGGATAGAAACGATTTTTTTCAATAGTCGGGCAAAAAGTACGCGGAGTGTTCACGTCGCCGCCCAACAACATATCGGGAACTGAAAGCCCTTTGCCGTCTTCAAGGTACGCACCTTCGCATTGATTAGCAGCAGTTGCGCCGCCCCACAAAAAATTCTTTGGAAATGCCATAAAAATTTTTCTCCTTTCTTTGAAGTGTACATTTTTTATTTTAGCATAAAAATAATTTTAAAATAAAAATTTCAATTAATCAACACGCCCTAATAAGTAGTTTTTAAATTTTTATTTTTATTAGATTGACTTTTTATTTTGGAATTGAATTTTCATTACGCATTCCGCATTGTTATAGCGTTTGCGTGAGCGGTCAAGCCTTCGACGTTGGCAAGCTTTATAATATCGTCAGAAACGTTTTGTAAATCTTGGCGCGAATATGAAATTAAACTCGTGCGTTTCAAAAAAGTTTCGACGTTCAACACCGAATAAAATTTAGCCGTGCCGCCAGTAGGTAAAACGTGATTAGGTCCCGCGAAATAATCGCCCAACGGTTCAGGCGAATTTTCACCTATGAAAATTGCACCTGCACTTTTTATTTTCGGCAAAAGTTCAAATGGATTCTTCGTCAAAAGTTCAAGATGTTCAGGCGCAGAAATATTTGCAAAGTCAATCGCGTCGTCAAGATTTTTCGCAATGACG
>JAFSUE010000267.1 GCA_017445435.1 Selenomonadaceae bacterium
CTACACATAACCGTATTGACAGCGCCGCCAGTAATTTCCGCAAGTTCAAGTTCGGCGCGGTACGTTTGATAGGCGGGTAGCAGAAAAATTATTTTCGTGTTCAATGGCGATTCACGCAAAATTTTTTTCATACGTTCCAGTAATGCGAAAGTTTTTCCCGTACCAGCTCTGCCGATAATCACTTCAACTGCCATTAAATTCACCTATCCTCTATGAAACATTTTAGCGAAGTCGCCACTGGAAAATTTTATAATAGTTGGGCGTCCGTGCGGGCAAGTGTAAGGGTGCGGCGTCCTACTCAAATTTTTCAGCAGACTATCCATTTCTTGAAGTGAAAGGCGTTTACCCGCTTTAATCGCGCCACGACACGACGCTATAGCAATGAAGTTACTGCGAATGTTGGCGGCAATTTCAGCGCGTCTAGCGTCGTCAATCTGCGCGGGAGAATCACTTTCAGGCAAGCTTGAAATAATTTCACGGAGCATTGAGCTTGCGTCAGCGTTGGCGGCGTCGACAGGGACGGAAGTTAATCTAAATTCATTTTCGCCGCTAAGTTCCATTGAAAAGCCAAGCTTAGCGAAAAGTTCCAAATTATTTTCAATAGTTGCAGTTTCTCTTTCGTCGAACTTTAAATTTTGGTGAATCAATAAAATCTGCGCGGGAACTTCATCAGCATAGCTACTGAATTTATCAAACAAAATGCGTTCATGCGCGGCGTGCTGGTCGATAACGTACAATTCCGAATCACTTTGCGCGATAACGTAACATAAACCAACTTGTCCAATGGCGCGGAAATTTTCCAGTGACGGATTTTTAGGCGCAAAACTTTCCAACTCAATTTGTTTAGATTCATCATCAGAATTTTTTTCACCGTCAGAAAAATTTTGTACGTCGTCAAAATTTTTTTCAGCAGTTGAAATATTTTCAGCGTCAGAATTTTTTTCAGTAGTTAAATTTTCTTCGTCGCTAAAAAAATTTTCATCGTTACTTTCTACGTCTTGCTCCTTACTTCCCAATTTTTCGCGCAGTTCATCAATAGTCAACGCGGGTTTATCGGCGGTAGGGTCAATTATAAAATCATTCGTCGAAGTAGAATTTTTATCGCCGTTACCAAAATATTCATCAAGATTCAGCGGCGAATAATGCGGCTTATCAGGCGGCGCGGCAACTTTGCGCAAATCGCCGTTAATGTGACGTTCGGAAATTGCTTCACGCACTGCGCGGTAAACGCTACTATAAACTTCGCCGTCATCTTGAAAGCGAACTTCCAACTTGCGCGGGTGAACATTCACATCAATAAAATTTTGCGGCACGTCAATTTTCAGAATGGCGAAGGGATGCCCATCCTTAGATACAAGCGATTTATACGCCTCCTCAATCGCCTTCATAATGGTCCGATTTTCTGTAATGACGCGCCCATTTATCAGAATCGTTTGACGTGAGCGCCAAGACGTTAAAAAATTCGGCTTGCTAATGTAGCCGCTAATTGTAAAATCGCCGCTTGAAAGTTTGACGTTGAAAAGTGATCTTGAAAGTTCCACGCCATAAATTGCCGTCAGCGTGTCAATCAAATTGCCATTGCCAGGCGTCGTTAAAACGGCACGGTTACTGTTTATGAACTTGAAAGAAATGTTGGGACAGCTAAGGGCAAGCTTGACGATAACATCATGAATTCTGCCAGCTTCAGCCGAATTGACTTTCATAAAATTTAGCCGCGCAGGTACATTAAAAAATAGATTTTCGACAAGAATAGTTGTACCGATTTTACAGCCAATGTCGCAGGAGTCAGCAATTTTCCCGCCGTCAACTTTAATTCGTACGCCAATTTCAGAATCGGCAGTACGCGTCTGCAAAGTCAACTTTGAAACGGAGGCAATAGCTGGTAAAGCTTCGCCGCGAAATCCAAGCGTACCGATTGACAGTAAATCTTCGACGCTCGAAAGTTTACTTGTGGCATGTCGACGAAGTGAAAGTGCGGCATCTTCCATAGCCATACCTACGCCGTTATCAGTTACGCGAATTAAAGATTTTCCGCCGTCAAGAATTTCAATTTCAATGCGGGTGGCGTTAGCGTCAATGGCATTTTCTACAAGTTCTTTGACGACGGACGCGGGACGTTCGACGACTTCACCTGCGGCAATTTTATTTATTGTTACTGTGTCTAGTAGCTGGACTTTACTCAAAATTTTTTCACTTCCTTAATAGTGAGTAGTAAGTAGTGAGTAGTCAGTAGGTAGTAGTTAGTAGTAAAAAATTCTTCACTACTAACCACTAACTACTAACTACTTACTAAAAAATATATAATGGTTCAGTCAATTTTTTTGCAACGCGTTCTTTCAAAAGTTGTAGCCCGCGCAGAAAAGTTTCTGGCTTAACCTGCGTTATGCAATGCGGCTTATATGGAAGTTGGCAACCGTACTGACTATACGGTTTATTTGGGTCTGCACATTCTGGCAACGCCTTAGCAGGTTGAATCACGACACTAGGCACATTGTACGGACGATAAGCCCTTACAGCGTCATAAACACTTTGCGGCAAATCTGCGGCAAAAGAATATACTGCCAATATTGGACGATTCAACGCCGCCGCCGCGTGCAGTAAGCCTGTATCGTTGCCAATGTACGCCGTGCAATGCGTGAGAAACGCCGCACTCTGCCGATAATTTATTTTATTCGTCAAGTCAATAACGTTGTCCAAAAATTTTTCTGGCAAGGCGCTTTTAAAAATTTCAGCGGATTTTAAATCTTCCTTGCCGCCGCCTAAAATGACAATCGTTGATTCTTCCTGCTCAAAAATCATCTCTGCAACTTTAGCGTACTTTTCAGGCGGATAGTGTTTACAAGGTCCAGAACCGCCCATATTTAGCGCGTAAACCGTCCCAACGCGCCCAGCTAATACTTTATCCCCAAATTCAATTTCGTCGCGTGTACACCAAATTTCAATGCTCCTGTTGGCAATCGGTACGCTCATTTGCGCATCTAAAAATGAAAAGTACGCGTCGACATGATGTGTACCGTACAAAAACGGTGGCACTAAATTTGTGGCAAAACAATTTATCATCGGCAACATTAAAAACGGCGAATTGCCAGGATCGCCATCGTTTTCAAAAAAATAAGCGTGACGAACTTTCGCCCCGCACATAACCATTAAAAATTGCGTCAAATAAAAATGCGTGAATGAATAGCAAATATCCAATCTTTCACGCAAAAACGGCGTGGCATGTCGTACCGCCCAATCGTAAATTCCAACAAAGTCACTGCTTGAACAATTTATGCCTGAATCATGCGTAAGTATTTCGTCGACGTAGGGACAATATCGCGCCATTTCGCCAGCTTCAACAGTTACCAGCAGTCGAATTTTTGCGGCAGGATACAGACGCCGAATTTCACGAATTGCGCCGCTAGTTAAAATGAAATCGCCGACGCCAGTATCATGAATGATTAAAATATTTCCGTCACTGCGCGGGCGGGGAAGTTGCGCTGAATGCCTATAGCCAGCGTCAATAAATTTCGGCTCAATAAATTCTACAAAATCTGCGGGCTTAAAAGCTTTTTCGTCAATAATTCGTTGCCTGTAACTTTTTAGCGCGTCGACAACAATATCAATGTCACTTTGTTTAACTTCGCCCAAAATTTTCCCTCCATAAAAATTTTAAGAAATATAAAGCGGTTCAATTAAATTTTTTGCAATTCTTTCCTTCAAAAGATGAAAGCCTTTAAAAATTGTTTCTGGCTCAATCTGTGTAATACAATGCGGTCTATCTGCGCGGCAACCATAGCTATAATAAGGTTCATTTTTAGCACACTCGGGTAAGGCGTGTTGAGGTTGAACAGAAACGGAAGGTACTTTATAAGGTGCATATACACGCGGTACATCTGAAATTCCTGAATCTAAATCCTTCGGAAAACATTCCATTACAAGGCAAGGACATTTAACCGCACTCGCCATTTCCATATTACCTGTATTGTTTCCAATGTATATATCGCAAAAACTCATAATTGCCGCGTCTATCCTAAAATTAGTTTTATTCACAAGATTAACTACGTGACGATTAAAAATTTCTTTACCAAGCCTTTGTTGCAAAATTTGCGCTGAAAAAGCATCATCTTGCCCACCGCCAAAATTTATAAATGTTGCCGTAGGTTCTTCTGATAAAATCATCTTGACAAGTTCAGAATACTTTTCAACAGGATAATGACGTTTAGGATCAGTAGCTCCCATACACAAAGCATAAA
>JAFSUE010000268.1 GCA_017445435.1 Selenomonadaceae bacterium
AGTTTGTCCGCTCCGTATGAAAACGAAAATGGATAAACGCTTTATGTTCGTACGCATGGGCTACAGCTACAGGATTGGTGAACTTGAAGGCGCACTTGGACTTGATCAGCTTGAAAATCGCGAATTTATCATGAACACGCGCAAAGCTAATGCGCATTACTTGACAGAAAATCTTAGCGACGTTCAAGAATTTTTACAGTTGCCGTCGTATCCCGATTACGTCGACCATTCCTTCATGATGTATCCTGTTGTCGTACGTAAAGACGCGCCATTTTCGCGTAGGGATATTACGTCGTACTTGGAGAAAAATAATATTGAGACGCGCCCAATGATGCCGCTTTTGTGTCAACCGATTTATCAAGAAATGTTTGGCGACATTGAAAAAAATTATCCCGTTGCAGAATGGATTGACAATAACGGCTTTTACTTCGGATGTCATCACGGCTTGACGCGTGAACAGCTGGATAAAATTTTAGAATGTATTCACGACTTTTTGAAAGGATATTAAAAATTTTGCATATAATTTTACTTTCGGGCGGCAGTGGAAAAAGATTGTGGCCGCTATCAAATGAAGTTCGTTCAAAACAATTCGTAAAAATTTTTCATGGCGTCGAAGGTTATGAATCAATGCTACAACGTACCTTCCGCCAAATTTCTACAATTCCCGCGCAGATTTCAGTTACCGTTTCAACTTCACAAGCGCAGAAAAAAATTTTGAAAAAATATATTCCTGCCGAAGTTGACGTTTCAGCTGAACCGTGCCGCCGAAATACTTTCCCTGCAATAGCGCTTACTGCCGCGTACTTGCACGACGTTAAAAAAGTTGACGCTGACGAATCGATTGTAATTTGTCCTGTCGACCCTTATGTTGACGACGATTTTTTTGTTGAGTTCAAAACTTTAGCTGACCTTGTGCAAACTTCGACGGCGAATTTAATTTTACTTGGCATTAATCCTACTTATCCCAGTGAAAAGTACGGCTATATTATTCCCGCGTCGAAAGATAAAGTTAGCGACGTTGTGGAGTTCAAAGAAAAGCCAGACGCATTGACGGCTGAAAAATATATTAAAGCTGGCGGACTTTGGAACGGTGGCGTTTTTGCCTGTAAAATTTCTTACGTCTTGGATAAGGCACGCGGAATTTTAAAAACGGATTCTTACGACGAACTTTTAAAAAATTACGCCGCACTTCCCGACATTAGCTTTGACTACGCTGTCGTTGAGCGCGAAAAAAATATTAAGGTCGTCCGCTACTTCGGCGAATGGAAAGACGTGGGAACTTGGAACACTTTAACTGAAGTTATGGTGGAAGAAAATATTGGCAAAGTGTATTTCGACAAAACTTGCGAAAATACGCACGTCATCAATGAAACTGACACGCCAATTATTGCAATGGGCTTGAAAGATATTGTCGTTGCGGCAAGCGCTGACGGAATTTTAGTTGCCGATAAATTTCAATCCAGCTATATGAAACCGCTTGCTGAAAAAATTCACGGTCCAATTAGGTTTGCTGAAAAGTCATGGGGAACTTATCAAGTTATCGATGCAGACGGGCAAGGCTTGACAATTAAAGTTATACTTAGCGCGGGAAGTCAAATGAATTATCATAGTCACGAACACCGCCGCGAAACTTGGACCGTCATTGAAGGTACTGGGCGCGTTAATCTTGACGGCGAAATTAAAACCGTGACGGTTGGCGACTTCATAGAAATTCCTATCGGCGTTAAACATACTATTCACGCCGTGACGGATTTAAAAGTTATCGAAGTTCAAACTGGCGAAGAAATTAGCGTCGAAGATAAAATTTTGTGGAAGGAATGACCGCGAATGATAATTACAAAACTTTCTGGCGGATTAGGCAA
>JAFSUE010000269.1 GCA_017445435.1 Selenomonadaceae bacterium
AGCACGGACAGTTCATTCTACAATTACGACATCAGCGGCTATCAAAATGGCAATATGTCAGTTCAGACGAAAAATATTATTAGCGGCAGTACCAGTAGCAATTACACGGCTAGCACTTTTTACAACGTCGGCAACCGCAATGGCTATCTCAACGGCTACCGTAACAATACAGGCGTTATGAATTTTGTTGACGCTAATATTACTTCGTACAAACGGCAGAATGACTACGTAAGCTTTGATATGGGCAACGGTACTTCATTCCAGGCGCAGACAAGCAGTTCTGAAAATGACATCTTCCAATATTCGACGGATGGGCGCAATGTTTCTTACGCGAAGATTGGTTACAGCGACAGAGATAACAGTTTTGAATACGTTGACGGCGTCCATTATCTTGGTAGCAGTGAACACATGGACGTTTTAAATGTCAATACTTACGATTCAAAGAATATCGCGCTTGACGGTTCAACTGGCATTGTTTACGACAATATCAACGCTATTAATGCGTCTGGCTCTTACGGCAACAATACGCTTTACGGCAACGCTGGAGATAATGAAATTCGCGCTGGTGTCGGCAGTAATAAACTTTGGGGCGGCGTAGGTAATGACGCTCTTTACGGTGGCGGCGGTGCGCAGGATACGTACCTTTACGGCGTGAATGAAGGCAATGACGTTATCTATAACAGCGTGTCAAGTGATAAAGTTGACCTTTACAACGTTTCACTTACGGACATTGTTTCAGCAAATGAAGTTGGACACGATTTCGTTTTGAATATGGCTGGTGGCGAATCCCTCACGATTGTGGGGCAGAATTGCGCGTCGAACTTTAGACTTTCCGACAACTCCGAATATCATTACAGCCGCGAAGATCATTCTTGGACGAAGACGAAATAAAATTTTATGACTGTTTAAAAATTTTTTAGTAAATTGTTGTAAAATAAAAATCCCCTGTAAATTTCTGCAGAGGATTTTTTTATTGTCTAAATTTTAATTTTTTAAAGTAGCTGAAAATTTTTACCTAGCAATTTCAATGGCTTCTTTCAAATCGATGACGCCTTCATAAATCGCCTTGCCGATAATCGCGCCGACAATTCCAAGATGTTCTTTTTCTTTCAACTTCAAAATATTATCCAGCGAATTTACGCCGCCTGACGCGATAACTGATAAACCAGATTTTTCAGCAATCGTGGCGACCATTTCGACGTTGACGCCAGTTAGCATACCGTCACGCGCAATATCAGTGTAAGTTATCATAGTAATTCCGCAATCGCCAATACGCGCGGCAAGTTCTTCAGCCGCCATTTCGCCTGAATTACTCCAACCGTTCACTGCAACAATTCCGTCACGTGCATCAATCGCTACGACAACTCTATCGCCGAATTGCGCCGCCGCCTCACGTACAAAGTTAGGATTTTCAACCGCCGCCGTTCCCACCATAACACGCGCAACGCCTAAGTCCAGCATCATGTCAATTTCTTCCATACTGCGAATGCCGCCGCCGACTTCAATGGGAATTGTGACATTTTCCAAAATTTTTTTTATCGTGAAAATGTTCATAGGATGACCGACTTTCGCGCCGTCCAAGTCGACAACGTGCAGGAAGTGTGCGCCTGCGTCTTGCAACTCAAGCGCCGTATCTTCGGGATAAATCGAATACGTAAATTCTTTTGTATAATCTCCCTGCGTTAAGCGGACACACTTGCCGCCTAAAATATCTATCGCGGGTAAAATTATCATAATTTATTCACCTCAATTTTTTAGTTAGTAGTTAGTAGTCAGTAGTTAGTAGTTTTTACTACTACTCACTACTTAGTTGCCAGTAATTTGATAGTCCACAAAATTTTTCAAGACTTTAAGTCCAACGTCACCAGATTTTTCAGGATGAAATTGCGTAGCAAAAATATTTTCATACTCAATCGCCGCCGTAATTCTTTCGCCGTAATAGGTACGTGCCGCAATTAAATTTTCGTCTAAAGGTACGGCGTGATAGCTATGGACAAAGTAAAAGTACGGTGTTGCACTCAATCCCGCCATAAATTTTGACGCGCCAAACTTCGTGAAATTTTTACTGCCGACCTTAACGTAATTCCAGCCCATATGCGGAATTTTTAAGCCGTCCGCGCAGATTTTTTTCACAGTACCTTTAAAAATTCCTAAGCCTTTAACGTTGGGCGTCTCTTCGCTACTTTCAAACAAAATTTGAAGTCCTACGCAAATTCCAAAAAGCGGCTTGCCATTTTTTATTTGTTCAATAATTGTGGGAATTAAGCCTGTCGATTCAAGATTTTTCATACAATCGCCAAATGCTCCAACGCCTGGCAAAATTAATTTGTCAGCGTCTATTAAATCATCAGCGTCACGCGTCACCATGACTTCTCCGCCAACTGTAGATATGGCTTTTTCTACGCTGTACAAATTGCCAACGCCATAATCAATTATCGCAATCATAAAAATCTATACTCCTTATTATATTGCTATACAATGCTAATCTTTTTGTTTGTCTGCATATTTTCTGCATTGATTATTTGTCTGCAATGTTTTCTCAAAAATGGCAACTGTATCGTCTTGTATTTTTTTCGTATTATGCGTATAAAGATTTTGAGTTATCATCGCGTTATATAGTTGAGTGGGTATGCCGAAATGAGTGGACGTTCAAAAATTTCTTCTTTTAATTTTTTTTGTTATATAAAATTTAGAAACAAGGCGTCAGTCTTTACGCGTACACATTTTCAACGTTGCAATTCATTCATCAAAAATTTGTCAATTATAATTTCACGAACGCTTGATTTCGTTTTTGGCGTAGAAAAAAATGTTCTTTGTCTTTGATATTTTCAAAGCAATTTGTCATAAAATCTTTTTTATAAAACTTTGCGCGTACCACTATCAATTTTTCTCACCTCAAGTATATAAGAATAAGTTTTACCGCGTTTTCGCGTCCTAACTGCCATAACTTCACCGTCTTAAAAAACTACCCTCCACTTAGGAGGGCTTTTTTATACATTTTCAACTTCTGAGTATGTATTAACGATTTTAGTACTCCCCATAAAATATTCCACTTTTAATTCACAATAATTATCATGTAACCAATTGCCAAGTGTCATTTTAATCACTTCCTTTTGTGTCAAATACATTTTACATTTAGGAAAATTATTTGTCAAACCAACTTAGAAAAATTTAGAAAGTGGAAGGGAAATGAACACCACATTAAAGAAAATAGCCGACGCTTTGAGGTGTAAGGTTCGCAATATTTTTTTGTCCTAAAAATCCAGTAAATTATTATAAATTGCTATTTATCCTCTATTTTTTAACAGTCGTCGCGCTCACGTCTGACGGCTGAACATAGAAAGTTCCTTTTGATTAGGAGTTAGATTTATGAACGATTTTAGTTTAGAACTTGACGCGCTTATAACAAAAGGGCGCGAATTGAAGAAATTTTTAACGCAGACGCCAGAAATTTTAAGGTATGCGGCTATCTTGTTGCAGGTTCAAGCCATTTAAAATTTTGGCGCGGTGAAGTTAAAGCGTTGTCAATTCCAGTGTAATTAAGGAGATGGCGAAATGTACATTGTCATATTTGTTGTGGCATTCGCAGTAACTTTTGCAATGTCACGTCTTATTCTAAAGGAAAAGCGGCGTTAGTTTGTTGCTCATATTGCACACGTACTGACATCAACATAAATTTAAGTTGTCGCGCTTGCATATCTAAAAAGTGGCTAAACTGGATTAGCGCAGACGGCATTTGTTTATCGGGCGCAACTTCTATAAGCTGTTGAAATTGTTGAGGCGTCATCGTAAATTTTGGTAGCGGTATTGTAAATTCAACTGTTTTTCTACCGTCGACTTCTTTGACGATTTCAAGCGGAATATCTTTAAAAATTTTATAAACCGCGTCGAGTTGGTCATAAATGAAAACTTGGGCGGTGTGAAAATGATTAACGCGGAAATTTACAGTGCGATGTTGAAGGCGCAATATAAAGATGATTGCTTATAGCGTATCACACTATGCGGCAAAAAATAGTTCAGAATTGATAGCCGAATCTGTTTCGGACTACATTATAAACGGCGAAGATGCGGCAGATTTTTCAAAAGCTTTACGGAAACAATTAAAAATTGCGTTTACTATCGACGAATGGACAAACTTTGTTTTTAAATACAAAGAAATTCAAGCAACGAATCTTACTGCCGAATCGGCTTTAAAATGGGTTGAAACACGAATAAAAAAACGACTCACGCATTACACAAAATTATTTGAAAGACGTTGTTTACAACAAAAATTTATTAGCTAAGCTGAAAGATATAAATTTATCGCTTGAAGAAAAAATGCAAATTTTGCGTGAACACATCCCGAACGAAAAAATTTTAAGTAGTACTGACGAATGGACAGACGAAAAAATTAACGAAATTATCAAAGACGATTCATATTCAAACGCAATTCAGCAACTCGGCGGCGTAATTGTCGACGGCAAAGTTACTTATCCTGACGAACAAACGCGCAAATTTATAGTGAAATTTTTAAAATCGGCTACAAATCCTTCGGCGCGTTTCTCAATAAGCGGAAAAATTAAAAGAGCCAATTTTAAATTTTGGCGATTTTGTAACTCCAAAGATTTAACGGAGCAACACAAACTTTTACAGCAATTCGGCGAATCAATCGGCGCTAACGTTGTATTCTTCAACAATTACAACAAAGATTTTCACGGCGCATATGAAGGAAATATAATTTATCTCAACATAAATTCAGCGTGGTCACTCACTCAAACTTTTGCAAATGAACTTTTCCATTTCTTGAAGGCTAACAAAAAAAAATGCTTAGCGAGATGGCAAAAGCGGCAGGAATTATCGAATCTCAACTTACAAATTATCTTGCCGAAACACAACGCGCTGACGTAAAATCTACTGCAGATGTTACAGAAGAAATGATAGCTGATTCAATGCAAGAAATTTTAAATCGTGTTGCACGTAAAGATAAAAATTTGATTGAAAGATTTTTTGCGTGGTTGAAGGATACTTTCCAAAAATTTAAGAATATGTTCAAGAATCCGAAAGGGAAGTTGACACGCGGACAGTACGCTAAAATGGCTGACGTATTCGGCAAAATGGCGGTTAAACTTACTGACGCTGAAGGCAACAAAATATTCCGCTACATTTACGCGATACCAGTTACAAAGGCTCAAAATTTTTTGGACACGGCAAAGGTTACAAGTACCCTCACGACTTCGACGGACACTTCGTCAAGCAGAATTATTTGCCTAAAGATTTTAGCAACAAAAAATATTATTTGCCGACTGAAAACGGCTTTGAAAAAGTTTTGAAAGATCATTTAAAAAAGTGTTGTGACGAATAAAAAATTTTTAAATTTTTTTTCATTAAATTACATTGAATATAGCTGACGAAATTAAACCGTCAATGATACCGTTTTGTTCGTATTCACAAAAATTTCCTGCAATGTCAATGTTTCCAGTTTCGCTAAAATGCCGCGCCTGACAAGCTCCGCCGCAGAGTAATTTTAAATCGCAATCACGACATTTTTCAATACAATCCGTCGTATGCATTTTAAATTTATTCATCTGCGCGGAATTATAAATTTCGTCGAAGGAAGAATTTTTTACATTGCCGACTTTAAAAATATCGTAATGCAAAAGTTGACACGGAGAAATTTTTATTTTCTTTTGTGTTGCCAAGAGGAAAGATCGGTTGAAAAATTAATCTGTCGCCCTATTTTTGGGTCATAGCGGGTACGTCAGAAAAATTATTTTTCGTGATGACCATAGCCAATGAAATGTCCATATTAAATTTATCCAAAAGTTCAATAGCTTTAATCGTCTTATCGTAACTTCCGCGCCCGCGATAAAAATCGTGCTTTTCAGCAATACTGCCGTCCAAACTTATTTTCACCGAATCAAAAACGCGGACAA
>JAFSUE010000270.1 GCA_017445435.1 Selenomonadaceae bacterium
ACGAAGTCGCGCAGGTTTAAACTTTGAAAGTTCCTCTTTCGTCATCTTTGGAATATCGCTGTAATCAATTTCCCTATCTTTTAATGCATCAAGTTCTGCCAACTGTTCTTTAGTAAGCGGTGGCATTCCTTTATAAATACGAATACTGCCCATAGTATTCTTCCTCCTCTGATTTATCAGCTTGACGTGCTGAAATTAAGCGATATTTTTCACCGCGTTCAGTATAAATAACTGTCAAAATTTCTCCGACTCGACCAATAACTTTTACTCTATCTTCATAATCGCTATGAAATTCGTCATAGTTATCAATTCTGTTGTCATCAAGAAAAATATTCGCCGCTGTTTCAAAACTTATTCCGTGTTTTTTCTTGTTAATTTTATTTTTCTCGTCGTCCCATTCAACAATGTATTCTCCAACTTCAATTTCGCCCATTTAACCACCTCTCAAATAAGTTGCAACAAAATGAAAATTACAATGCCGATAAATGAACCGACGATTGAACCGTTCATACGTATCCATACAAAATCTTTTTCGGCTTTATCGTAGACAAGATTGTTGAGTTGTTCCTCCGTCAATTTTGAAAGTGCAGTTTGAGCTACTGTACCTACAAGCGGCTGGGCGTAAAGTGCCGCACGTGCAGTTAATTCGTGCATAACTTTTTCTACGGCGTCTTTAACAGCGTTATCGCCTTTTAAAATGTGAATCAGCCGTAAATATTCATCGTTCAAAATTTGTACGATTAGCAAGCCCAAATTTTTCAGCGCGGGTACAAGCGCCGTATTGTCGACAGGTGGCGCATCTTCAATCGTCACGGAAAGTATTTGACTTTCCAAATTTTTCAGCGCATGTTCAATCGCAATTTCCAACGGCATTTCTGCCGCCAGTTCAACTTGAAGGTGTCCAGCTAAGTCGATAATTTCAGGGGATTCTGCCAGCTCGGAAAATTTTACGCGGCATTCATTCAGCGTTCGGCGTTGCAACGGCGAATCGGTCAAAAGTTCGTCTAAAAGTTTTAGCAGTTGCGTCTGCATAATTTCCGCCGCCTCTTCAAAGTTGACGAAGTTTAACATTTTCGCCAGCCCTGCCATAAGTACGGAAAATGCGCCAGCCGATTGCATACGTTCTTCCGCGTAGTCTTCCAAGATAGATTGAAGTTTTTTTCGTGTCTCATAAGTTGCCGCTTGAGTACGGAAATTTTTTATCAGTCCGATGAAAAATTCTTTGTCCTTTTCATTGTCGCGAACCCAATTAAAAAGCGCGTCAACTAATTTTTCCGCAGGTACGTCTGAAAATTCCCGCCGCAGTTTGTTTGACAAAGTTTTAGCTAAAGATTCTTTGTCGACGACAGAAAATTTTTTCTTGATGATGTCGAAAATTTCAGCCAGTACAACTTTTCGCGTTTCATCTTTTTCAAGGTAATTCGTGAGGAGCGGCAACAGTTGAAGACTGCCCATTTTTTTGAAAATGGTACGGCGTGAAAAAAATTCTTTCTGCACCATTTGCGTCGACGCGCTAACAAATTCTGCACGTCTGCGCGGCAATATCGCTGTATGGAATGGAAAACCTAACGGCTTTTTGAAAAGCGCTGTCACTGCAAACCAGTCCGCAATGCCGCCGACCATTGCCGCTTCTGTCACGAATAAAAATCCTTCTGCTAAAGTTGATTCTGGATAAGTGATTTTAAAGCCTACCGCGATTAGAAAGAAAAGCGCGGCGCATAATAAAGTTGTATCAGCGTTATTCCATCTGTTCACGGTTAGACCTCCTTAATAAATTATATGTTCCATGCTAAATTCTTGTGCGTTATCGTCCCATTTAAAATTAAATTCGCCTTC
>JAFSUE010000271.1 GCA_017445435.1 Selenomonadaceae bacterium
AATCGGCGCGTTGACGTGCGAACTTTTGACAGCGTGAAAGCCTGAACGTTCAAACTTATCAACCATTTTGTTTCCAGTCGCTATACCGAAAAAGTCAGCCTCCGCCATGTGCGCTTTATCGGCAATGCTAACGGTAAAAGCTTTAACGGCGCGAATATTTTTTGTAGTTTTATGGTCTTCGTCAATAAACAACGTGATTTTGTCCATGTCGCTAATCATACCCCACGCGGCATTCATCACGTTGACGACGCCGTTTTCATCGTAAGCGGCAATCATAAGTACAGGCATCGGAAATACAGCAATTTTTGTTTCAATGTCTTTCTTCATAAAAAAATCAACTCCTAGCTAAAACTTTTTTACTTTACATTTCAATCAAGGGTGTTTTCTTGCCGTACAAAAGCATATCGAATACGTTATAATAATGAGGTACAATTTGTGCCAGATTAGCAATAACACTCCTAAAACTACCATTTACTGCATATTTCGGATCTATATAAAATGCTGAATCTAAATTTGATTTAAAGGGTACGAAACAGACTTTTTTACCGTAAGTAAGAGCATCAAACTTTTCCAAAATTTCTTGGCTCTCCGTATCCATCATAGCGATTATGTTGTACCAATTAATTCGTTGCTTACGTTCATTCCATTTTTTAACAGCATGATCAAAATTGCTATAATGTACCATTAACAACGTAACATTACCGATTGAATATATAGGATAATCAAAAATTTCTTTGCCGCTATTTCTATGCCTAGTACCTTGAAATTCTAATTCTTCCTCAATATAAACGCGCGGATGTTTTAGAAATTTTAAAAATTCTTCGTAATATTCGACACGCAAATTAAAAAATGGGGAAAATGTTTTCAAACCTAAATCATGATTAATGATTCCGCCTAAACAGTCGAAAGAAAAAATCGAAAGTTGGGAACGTTGAAGTTTGCGGTACTTTTCAAGTGTAAAGCCAGGTATGCAGACAATCCAGTCACCTAAAAGTTTATCGGCATCAAGTTTAATAGACTTAGCAAGTTTTACAACTTCCGCAATGCCCATTTGTCTTGCACCAGCAACAAGTAAAACGTCGTACCCCCCCCCATTTTGGGCGAGCTCTTGCAACGGAATAAACGGCAGATTATTTACGGAAATTTTTTGAGCCGCCGTCACGCCGATAATGTCAACGCCGTTAAATTGCCGCATCAAAATATTTACGGCATTTCCGATAAAGCGTCCGTCATTCGACACGAACCAAATTACAATTCGCGGTTTCCCGCTAATCTCCAAATTAATCACTCCTAAAAAATTTTATCCTACTAGCGCTTGACCGAAGTATACAACAGCGCCCATAAAAATGACGAATGGAATATAAATTTTCACGGCGAAGGCTAGCAGTTGTGAATCAGCGCCCTTTACGCCTATAGCCGCTGAACCAATCGCGATTGATAACGGCGAAATCATTTTACCTGCACAAGCTCCCGTAGCATTAGCCGCCGCTACCCAAGCTTGCGTAGTTGGTGAGGCGCCAATAGCTTGAGTCGCCATAACTTGTAACTTGCCAAAAAGTACGCAGCTTGACGTTGCCGAACCTGTTATGTATGTGCCGACAGAGCCGAGAAATGCCGCTATTGCAGGGTACGCCGTCCCAGTCACTGCAACTGCCGTATCTGCAATTTGATTCGTCATGCCGCTGTAACCCATAACTTTCGCCGTTGCGATAACTGAAATTATTGTGACCATTGTAAATTTCAAGCCGTTAATCGTACTGCCGAGAAGTTTTAACATTTCGCCGAATCCTGCGCCCTGCTTACTGCCTGCAATGAACGCCGCCAACATAATCAAAACGCCTGGCGTATTCACCCACATAAACGTATATGGTACGCCGCCTTCACCGTTATAAATCGGTACGCTTGATTTAATCGTCGACAACGCTTGATTTATCGGCGGTACAAGTTTACTGGTGAACAGCAGGAAGATGAAAATTAAAATGAACGGCAAGCAAGCGTTGATAGCCTTAGCCGTCGTAATTTTCGCGCCTTCGTGAGACGGCATTGCGTATTCAGGATCGTTGACAGGAAATTTTTTAGCGATGAAAACGATTGTTCCCATTGTGACGATAGCGCCAGCAACTACTGCCAATTCAGGACCAACGAACATTGACAGCGCCAGTTCTGGAATAAAAAATGCAAGTCCAGCGCCCAAACACATCATAGTCATTCCGCGCAGTGCGCCTAAACCGCCGCCAGTTACTATAACCATAAGCCAGGGGCAAAGTAAAGTTAATACGCCAAGTTGCAGTGACGTGAAAGTTGCAAGCTGTACAGGGTCAAACGCCGTGACGTTAGCTAAAGTTACAAGTGGAATGCCGATTGAACCGTAAGCCGTCGGTACGGAATTTGCGATTAAACAGACTGATACTGATAAAATTGGATTGATGCCGATACCTGCTAACATTCCTGCGGGAACTGCTATTGCTGTACCGAATCCCGC
>JAFSUE010000272.1 GCA_017445435.1 Selenomonadaceae bacterium
CAGCTTGCAACACTCGCGCAGAAATTGCAAAATGAAGTTAGCAAGTTTAAATTGAATTGATTAGGTGGTGTTGAATAATTGAGTAGTACATAAAAGTAGAAAAAATGGTGGTAATAAAGCGGCATTTCTAGCGCTCTGCGGAGTTGAACGCGGCGAAACGTTTAAACTACTAACTACTCACTACTGACTACTAACTAAATTTGCGTCAAAAGAAAAGAAATTTAATAAAAAATTTAATTAATCAACACGACCTAGCTGAAATAAAAATTCTATAAAATAAAATTTTAAAAGCCGCCTGACTTTTACGTCGGACGGCTCTTTTTTATGCGTAATTCGTACTGTACGAAAAGATTTTAGACTTTGAAAAGATTTTACACCTTGAACTTTTTAACTTCCTGCTGAAGTTCATTTGCCATACGTGCAAGGTTAGTACTTTCATTTGCAATTTCATGGACGGACGCGGTTTGTTCTTCAGTAGCCGCGCTAACCGTTTCAGCCTCTTCCGCAGAAGATTTACTAGTTTCGCCAATCGTGCGGATGTGGTCGACAATTTCTTCACCGTTACGCGCCATTGACTTAGTAGCGTGGGAAATGTCTTGCATTTGTTCGCTAACTTTGCCGACAATCGTTATAATTTTTCTGAACGCCTCACTCATGGAAATAATATTTTCCGTACCGACTTTGACGACTTTTACGCTGTCTTCCATATCTTGAACGGCTTTATCAGTGTCAGCTTGCGTGACTTTGATTAAATCTGAAATTTGTTGCGCCGCCTCTTGGCTAGATTCAGCAAGCTTTCTAACTTCATCAGCTACGACTGCAAAGCCGCGCCCTTGTTCACCAGCTCTAGCCGCTTCAATCGCCGCGTTAAGTGCCAAAAGGTTAGTCTGTTCAGCAATGCCGCTAATCGTATCGACAATGTTTCCGATCTTCTGTGAATTTTCACCCAGTGCCGTGACAGCAGTTTTAGTTTTGTTTGAGGACTGCTCAATACTTCTAATCTGTTCGATAGCTTTTTCCAACGTTTCGCCGCTTTCACGCGCAATGTTCGACGCCTCAATACTTTTCGACGTTGCGGAGTCAGCATCTTTCGCCATAATTTGAATTGAATCGCTTAAAACTTCAACCGCATTTGACATCGCATTAACGGCATCAAGTTGCTGATTCGTACTAGCGGCAACTTTACCGATTGAATCAGCGACTTGGTTAGCCGCAATAGCAGATTGTTCCGTCGTGGAGTTCAACTCTTCGGTGGAGGAAGTTAAACTTTCAGCGGAGGAACTGACGGACTTAACAACTTTAGCAACGCCATTGCGCATTTCTTGAACAGCCTTTGCCAGTAAGCCCAATTCGTCTTGCGAATCGACTTGCAAATTTCTAGCGCGGAAATCGCCTTGTGACAACTGCCGCACTTCATCCATCATAACGCCGAGCGGTTTCATAATTCTATTAACGGTTATCCAAATGCCGCCTGAAATTAAAACTATCAGCGTAAGCGAAATTATAATCATAATTGTCAACGTGTTAGTGACGGGCGCGAACAGTTCATCTTCATAAGCAAGCGTAGCCATACCCCAGCCAGTTGACTGAATCGGCGTAAAGAATGCTATCATCTTTTCGCCGCCTTGAGTTTTGAAACGGTAAACGCCGTCCGTGCCGCTCAACATTTTCTGTCCAAGTTCGACAAGTGCAGGATCGCTCTCTTCAGAAATTTTTTTCTTCATAATGGCATTTTCATCGGGATTGACAATGTAAACGCCTTCCTTAGAAACCATCAAGCTGTAACCTTGTTCGCCGAGCTTTAAGGCTTCAACTTTATCCATGACGGCTTGAACGTAGATAGCGGCAAGTATCATAGCGACGGGCTTTCCGTTATCATCGCGGGCAACAGCAATGGAGTTGACGATAATTTTTCCAGTAGCTTGTGAAATGACGGGCGACGACATAAACGAATCTTGCGCACCTGTCATAGTTTGTTTGTACCAGGCTTTATCGGCATTGTGCATTTCTTTAAAGCCGCTGGAAGTTTGACCGTACAGAACGCCAGAGCCGTCGAAAGGTCCCCAACTTACGCTGTCGTACACGCCAGGATAACGCTGTTGCATAAGTTTAAGGCGGTAGATGTTATTTTGGTTCATGTCATTCGCATTCATAGTTCTAGTTGATGAAATTGATGCGATTAAATGAGTCTCCAACATTCGCTTATCGAGCCACGCTGAAACTTCTTCGCCGACTTCCTTTGTAGTACTTAAATTGCTTGAAAGAATTTGTGTCTCAAAAGTTTTGTTTACGTAGTTAAAAATGACACCTGACAGAATGACCAGTCCAATTATTACGATTGGTAGCACGAACATTAAAATTTTGCCCTTGATTGTAGCGCCACTCATTTTAATCACGACGTGCCAAAAATTTGGTACGCCGTCAACCCCCTTCACTGTAAAATTTCTTCGTAAGTATAATTCTTTGCAGAATTGTCTGTCAAGAATTGCGCGGAAAAAATAATCGCCTATTTTAAAACATAATCAGCGATTTAAAATTTATTATGGAAATTGAAAAGCAAATTTAAACTCTAATTTCAAAGTGCTTGCCTTTGTCGTCGTCATCTTTTTTTGAAAGGTGAACTGGTTTAACTGGCGGAACTTTTTCAGCAGGTTTAGTAGGCTCAACTTTCGGCACAGATTTTTTTGAAGGCGTGGAAGTTTTCGGCGCAGTTGAAGTTTTAGGCGGACTGGAAAATTTTTCTGCCGTCGACTTCAACTTTTCGCTGGAGTTCATGAACAAATCAGATTTTTTCAGCGCAGGTTTACTCCTGAATAAAAATCTTTTAGCCACAAGGAAAGTTGCCGCTACGACAAAAATTAAAGTCAAAATCCAAAAAAATCCGCCGTGACTTTCTTGGTATTGGTCAACATTATTAAAATTTGCGGACGTGGAAGTGGACGTAGAATTTTCCGCCGAATCGTCTTCAAGGCGTCTATCTTCATCGCGAAATTCACGCAGAACAGCTTGCCCGCGTTCATAACTTTCAGAATTTGTATTTGGCGGCATTTGCGGCGCTGGAACATTGACGACGTTTGAATTTGAGTTGGAATTTGTATTCGTATTTGTATTTGTATTTGAAGTTGGATTAGAATTTTGATTAGCGTTTGAATTTGTCGAGCCGTCAGAATCATCTGCGCGGGTCACGGTACGTCTAGTCAATGCGCCTGAACCATTAGCAACGGCATCACGCGCCATATCTTCGGGCGTCGTAACTTCGCGCGTGGCAGTAGAATTTTCATCGACGCTAACTTTTTCATCAGTAGTTTGACTATCAACTTTCGACGTTTCATCAGCCGTTTCAGTCTTACCATTCCCCGAATGAAAAGGCATTTCTGGCACTTCAAAAAATTGGTGCGCGTCAATTCGTGGCGTTGAAGATTGTACGTCGCCTTTGTCAATAGTCGGTGGAGTTGGCGGCGTTGGAGCAGTTAAAGCCATTTTACAGTAAAGTCTTCCTCAACGTTGCGCCGTCAAGCGGTGACAAATAAGCAGGCGCAATGTCAAACGCCGTCATGCAACCGCTTTTGCCTTCGCCGTTCAAACGATACGCCGCCCTTGCATAAGCAACTAAAACGTTCGTCGTAAATTCGGGATTGGAGTCCAACTTCAAACTAAATTCGATAACGTGTTTATTTTCCGCGCTAGTCTGTCCTGTACGAATTACAAAGCCGCCGTGCGCTAAGCCAGCGTGATTTTTCAGCAACTCATCTTCACTGATGAAATTAACTGTCGTGTCGTAGTCAGCAAAATAATTCGGCATAGTTTTAATTTCGCGTTCAACTTCAGCGGCGTCCGCGCCTTCCTCAAGCACAACGTAACATTCGCGCAGATGTTTTTGCCGCGTCGTCAAATTTGGATTAACGCCACTTCTAACGGCGTCAAGTGCGGCGTCAATCGGTACGGTGTACTGCTTAGCATTTTTCACGCCTTTAATACGTCGAATTGCATCGGAATGACCTTGACTTACGCCCTTTCCCCAAAAAGTATAGTCATGACCGTTTGGCAATACGGCGTTGAAATACGCGCGGGCAAGTGAAAATAAACCTGGATCCCAGCCGACTGAAATTATTGCTACGTGATTAGAATTTTTAGCCGCCACGTCAACGTTCGCGAAGTGTTCAGGAATTTTCGCGTGAGTGTCAAAGCTGTCAATTACGTTGAACATTTCCGCAAACTTCGGCGTCTGTACTGGCAAATCTGTTGCACTGCCGCCGCATAAAATCATTACGTCGATTTTGCCAACCCAATTTTCCGCGTCATTCGCGCTTACAACTGGAATATTCGGCGTTTGAATTTTAACGCTATCAGGATTTCTGCGCGTGAACACTGCTACAAGTTCAACGTCAGGATTATTTTTCACCGACAATTCGACGCCGCGTCCTAAATTTCCGTAGCCTAAAATTCCTATCTTCATAAAATTTTCCTCCTAACGAATTATGATAAGTTTGATATATTACGGCTAAAATTTTCGCCGTTTATGTTAGGATTCCTTCCAAACTTTTTTGAATACATACGGACGCCAATAGATTTTTCCTTTTCAAAAATAAAATTTTCTTGTATAGTTACGAATCAAATCAAAATTTCTAGGACGGGTAACTTTATGGAAAAAATTAAACTCGGCAACGCTTGCAAATTTGTTGAAGAAAAAATTCCTGTTTCAAATCTAGATAAAACAAATTATATTTCAACTGAAAATTTATTGCCAAATAAAGGTGGAATTACTTTTGCAAATTCATTGCCGCCTTCTGAAATTACGAAAAAATTTTGCTCTGACGATGTTTTAATTTCAAATATTCGCCCTTACTTCAAAAAAATTTTTTATCCGACTTTCGACGGCGGTTGTTCAAATGATGTTTTAGTTTTGAGAACAAATAAAAATTTTTATTCAAAATTTTTGTACTATGTCTTGTCCGAAGATAATTTTTTTGATTTTGCAACAAAAACTGCTAAAGGTACAAAAATGCCACGTGGTAATAAGGATGCGTTGATAAATTATCCAGTACCAAATTTTTTATTTGAACATCAAGAACAAATCGGAAATTTTTTGTATTTGCTGGACGAAAAAATTTCTATCAATAAAAAAATAAATGCCACGCTTGAGGCAATGGCAAAAACTATTTATATGCATAAATTTTTTAGGAAGGCGGCTAATGGAAAAATCAGCGATATTATCATTGAGAATTTGAAGTCGACAATTCCAGTTGGCGCGGCAAAAAATTCTTGCGGCGAATTTCCATTTTTCACGAGCGGCGAAAAAATTTTGCGTTGG
>JAFSUE010000273.1 GCA_017445435.1 Selenomonadaceae bacterium
AAATCATTTGCGCCGCGATAAAAGACACTGCGATATTGTCCAGACGATTCAACGATTATCATAACCGTACCGTTGGGAACTTTTTTTATTTCGTACACGTACTTTGTATTGAGATTGTTTTGTTTAAAATTTTCCCGCGCAGTCAAGCCAAATAAATCGTCACTCAATGCGGAGACCATTAAAACATCTGCACCGAGTCTGCCAGCCGCTATAGCTTGATTTGCGCCCTTGCCGCCGCAAGCTATATGAAAACCTTTAGCCGTAACCGTCGAGCCGTATTCAGGCGATTCGTCGACGTATGAAACTACGTCAATCATTGTCGAGCCTACAACCGCTATTTTCAAGAAAATCACTCCTAGCTAATTCCCAACTTTGAATTAAATTCAGCAACTTCATCCGCCGTAAATTCAATGCGCATTGACTTCCAGCGATCGTGTAGCCAAAACCATTCTTCGGGATAACGGCGTATATGTTCTTCAGTCAACGTCGCCAACTTCTGCGTCATCTGCTGAATATCTGCGCGTTTATCAGCAGTCTTTTCAACGGTCAACGGCGGAAAAACTTCAAGCGTATGTGTGCCGTCAAAATTTTTGTGCATAAACGCAGGGAAAATCGGAATTGATTTAAATCTTGACATTGACGCCGCGCCCGTCACGTAATTTGTAGCGCGGTTGAAAAATTTCACAATGACGCCGTCATTTCGTCCAACGTCTTGATCCATAATCAAACCGATAAAATGCCCTTCGTCCATCATCTTGTACATTTCGCGAACGCCGCTTCTGTACGTGATGTGCATTCCGATTTTTGTACGAAATTCGTTAATAAATTTATCCGCGCCAGCAGATTTTTGTTTCTTAGCTACGCCAACAAGCGGAATACCGTATTGGGCAAATGCGCCGCCCATAAGTTCCCAATTATCGCTGTGACACGTCATAATGACAGCGCCGCGACCGTTTCTATTCGGCGAATTAATATAATCCGTCAAATATTCCAGCCCGATAATTTTAACGTAGCTTTTCATCATATCTTTAAGGCGCGGGAAATTTAAAACTTCCATTGCAATCGTGCCGAGATTGACGGTACTGACTTTAGCAATTCGCGCAGAGTCTTTGTCGTCGACGTTGAGGCATTGACGAATATTTTCAAGCGCAATTTTCCTGCGTTTACGCGGCAATAAAATCCACATTAAAGTTGCAAGTCCGCGCCCTATCGCCAATGAAAATTTTAATGGCAAGTGACAGGCTATCCAACTTAAAATTTTTAAAAATTTGTATTCGATAAAGTTCATTTTAGTGAGTAGTTAGTAGTGAGTAGTTAGTAGGGTGTAGGAAAAAATTCTTAATTCTTAATTCTTAATTAAAATTTCCCTTCCGCCGTTGTCCAAAAGTTTTTCAGCAAAATTTTTTCCGAAGTCATCAAGATTTTCAAGCGTACCGAAGGCAGTATCTTTCACAAAATTTTTTCCGTCAATAGACGCGATAACTGCACGAGCAGAAATATTTTCGCCAGCAACTTCAGCGTAAATGCCAACTGGAATTTGACAGCCGCCGCCTACGACTTGCAGAAAGTCACGTTCAACTTTAACTGCCGCGCAGGTTTCAGCGTCATTCAAAAATTTTACGGCGTCAAAAGTTTTTTCATCATCAGCGCGAATTTCTACGGCAAGCGCCCCTTGACCAGCGGCAGGAATTATTTGCGTTAAAAGTTGCTTGATACGTGAACTGTAGCCAAGCCGTTCAAGCCCAGCCGCCGCTAAAATTACCGCGTCAAATTCGCCAGCGTCAAGTTTTTTTAATCGCGTGTCGACGTTACCACGAAGATTTTTTATTTGCAAGTCAGGACGCAACGTCAAAATCTGCGCGGCACGTCGTAAGCTTGAAGTTCCAACAATCGCGCCGTTTGGAAGTTCGCCGAAAGTTTGAAATTTGTTGCTGATGAAGGCGTCGAAAGGATTAGCGCGTTTAGTTATCGCGGCAAGTTTAAATTTCGCGTCAAGCTCCGTTGGTACGTCTTTCAAACTGTGAACGGCAATATCAATGTTCCCAGCCAAAAGTTGAAGTTCAAGTTCCTTCGTGAATAAACCTTTGCCGCCGATTTTAGCAAGTGGTGCGTCTAAAATTTTATCGCCCTTCGTATGAATTTTGACGAGTTCAACTTCAAGCGCGGAATTATTTTTAGCAAGTTCAGCCGCAATAAATTTTGCTTGCCAAAGTGCAAGTTGACTGCCGCGAGTTCCAATTTTAGGGTGTAGGGGGTAGGAAGTAGGGGGTAGGGAATTTTTTTTGTTCATAATTATTTCGTCACGAATTTTAAAACTTCGTTGAGCATTTCATCTTTTTCACAAACGTCAGCGTGCAAAATTTCAGCGCCATTAAGCTTTTCCAAATTTCTAGGAACTTTGCGATTGGTAATCAAGCCGAGTTGATCAAGTTGCTTGAAGTCGTCCAAACCGTCAACATTTTCGCCCAACGCATTCAAAACCGCGCCAGTAAATTTAAATGGGCTAGCAGTTCCCGCAACAATGCAAGTCGTCATATCGCGGGTATCGCGGCGATAATTGCTCAAAACTTTCAGCGCAACTGCTGTGTGCGGGTCGACAATGTATTTAAAGTGCGTGAACATTTCCTTAATCATATGTGACGTTTCTTCCTCCGTCGCAAAATCGGCGTAGAAAATTTTGTCCAACTTCTTTTTAAGAGGCGGATCAATTTTATATTTGCCAGTCGTGTTTAATTGCGTCATAAAGCGTTTAACTTGGTCGGTGTGTCCTGCCTCGTGATAAAGCAGACGTTCAAGGTTACTGGAAATTAAAATGTCCATTGAAGGGCTAATCGTTTTATGAAATTCGCGGTTGCGATTGTAAATGCCCGTGCGGAAAAATTCCGTCAAAACATTGTTGACGTTCGACGCGCAGATTAAACGCTTGATAGGAAGTCCCATTCTTTTGGCGTAGTAAGCGGCTAAGATGTTGCCAAAATTGCCCGTCGGTACAATGACGTTGACTTGATCGCCAAGATTAAGTTGCTTAGCCTTGATAAATTCCGCGTAAGATGAAAAGTAGTAAACAATCTGCGGTGCAAGACGCCCCCAGTTGATTGAGTTGGCAGAACTTAATTTAATGTTTGACGCGGCAAGTTGTTCACGGATTTTTTCATCATTAAAAATTTTTTTTACGCCGTTTTGCGCGTCATCAAAATTTCCATTAACCGCCATGACATTGACATTGCCGCCAGTCTGCGTGACCATTTGCAAGCGCTGAATTTTACTGACGCCGCCGTTTGGATAGAACACCATAATTTTAGTTTGCGGTACGTCCGCGAATCCAGCCAACGCCGCCTTGCCAGTATCGCCAGAAGTCGCCACTAAAATTAAAATTTCCTTCGTCTCACCAGTTTTTTTAAGTGCGTAAGTCATAAGGCGCGGCAAAATTTGCAGGGCTAAATCTTTGAACGCGTAAGTTGGACCGTGCCAAAGTTCAGCAACGCCAATAGGAAATTTTGGGTGTTGCGGGTCTTGTACCAAAATTGACATCGGAACTTTCTTTTGATTGTCGAACCAGTTGTAGGCAAGTTCGGCGCATTCAAAAAGTTCGTCGGCGGTGTAGTCAGTCAAAAATTTTTGCAGGATAATTCCCGCGCGTTGAGTGTACGATTTTTCGACGAGTTCGCCAATTTCTTCCAACTTCATCTTCGGAATTGATTCAGGTACGAAAAGTCCACCGTCGGGCGCTAAACCTTGCAGGATAGCTTCCGCCGAATTTACTGGCGCGATTTTTGAACGTGTGCTGATATATTTCAAAAAAGTTTTCTCCTTTCAACATTGCAAAAA
>JAFSUE010000274.1 GCA_017445435.1 Selenomonadaceae bacterium
AAAGGCGCAATGACTGCAACTGCCATTGCTGAATATTTTCGTGACAAAGGGCATAAAGTTATTTTTATGATGGACTCCGTGACGCGCTTTGCAATGGCGCAACGTGAAGTAGGATTGACGATTGGTGAGCCGCCAGCTACACGCGGTTATACGCCGTCAGTTTTCGCATTACTGCCGCGCTTGCTTGAACGCGCTGGTACGAGTGATACAGGGTCGATAACTGGCATTTACACCGTTTTAGTTGACGGCGACGACATGAACGAACCGATTGCCGACGCGGTACGCTCCATTTTGGACGGTCACATTGTTTTAAGCCGCTCCATTGCCGCGCAGAATCATTTTCCAGCTATCGACGTACTTGCAAGCGTTAGCCGTGTTATGAATGAAGTTGTTAGCAAAGATCATCTTAACGCCGCGCAGAATATGCGGGCATTAATGGCGGTTTATAAAGATGCGGAAGATTTAATTCACATTGGCGCCTACGTCAAAGGGTCGAGTAAAAGA
Organism: Selenomonadaceae bacterium; assembly: GCA_017445435.1. GTDB lineage: Bacteria > Bacillota > Negativicutes > Selenomonadales > Selenomonadaceae > Quinella. The sequence continues at coordinate 505 of JAFSUE010000274.1, forward strand.
ATTGACGCCGCGATACAAAAGATTGACGCGATTAACGAATTTTTATGTCAAGGAATTTTTGAAGTTGACACTTACGACACGACGATTAAAAAGTTAATTGGAATTTCTGGCGCGGCTATAGCAAGAAATTAACTAGAAAATAATTCTTAATTCTACATTCTTAATTCTTAATTCCCAAAGGCTGGTGGATTGGTTGCTTGATATTGACAATAATAATAACGGCGAAGAATATCTAGGGCGATTGACTGTCCTTTTAGCTGGAATGGTTTTAATAATTTTCATATTGGCGGCACGCGTAGGCTACCTGCAAATTTATGACGGCGAATATTACGCGAAACTTGCTGACGGTAACCGAATTAGAATCATTCCTTCAGTTGCTCCGCGTGGAACTTTCTTTGATAGAAACGGTCAACTTTTAGTGACAAATCGCCCTGGCTTCGTCGTATCGCTTTTACCTTTAACCGAGCCAATTTCCCCTGAAGTCGTCGAACGCATTTCAAAACTTTTGAACGTGCCGATTGAAGAAATTGAACGCAAGCTTTCAGTTCATTCTGGTTTCGACCCAATAAGGATTAGGCAAGACGTGACGCCCGACATTGTGACGATTATTGAGGAGCAAAAGTACGATTATCCTGGCGTCGTCATTGAAGTTCAGCCGATTAGAAATTACATTCTCAAGCAGGAATGCGCACATACGCTTGGCTACGTTAGCGAAATTTCCGACGCTGAACTTGAGGCGAAAAAAGATGAAGGCTATAAATCTGGCGACATTATCGGCAAATTTGGCTTGGAGAAAGTTTACGATAAATATATTCGCGGCGTTGACGGCGGGGAGCAAGTCGAAGTTGACGTAGCTGGTAAGCCCGTACAAATTCTTGGTAAGAAAGAACCAATTCCTGGCTACGATTTAATTTTGACGATTGACCGCGATTTACAAGTTGCCGCCGAGCAAGCAGTTGACCAAATGCTTGGCGAAATTGGCGCAAATGCCGCCGCTGCCGTTGCACTCAATCCACAAACTGGCGAAGTTTTAGCAATGGTTTCGCGTCCTGCCTTTGATCCGAATCTTTTTGCACATGGCATTTCAACTAAAGATTGGGACGCGATTAACAATAACCCGTATCACCCAATGGACAATAAAACGATAACTGGAGAATATCCGCCTGGTTCAACGTTTAAAATCGTCACGGGAACTGCCGCTCTTGCTGCTGGTAAAGTTTCGCCTGACGAAATGATTTTTGATAGCGGGCAACATTGGCTTGTACCGAAGGGCAACGCTGGCGGTGAAGCACTTGGTTGGCTTGACTTTCACAACGCGCTTGCACATTCCGATAACGTTTACTTTTACGAAATGGGAAACAGGCTTGGCGCTGACCTTTTGGAACATTACGCGCAAATGTTTGGGCTTGGCTCCGTCACGGGAATTGATTTACCGTATGAATCGCCTGGAATTGCCGATTGGAAAGAATATAAATGGGAAGTTTATCACGACGAATTTTATTTGTCTGAAATTATGGACGCGGCGATTGGGCAAGGCTTTAACTTAGTGACGCCCCTTCAAGCGTCAATGATTATGGGTGAAATTGCCGCCAATGGTAAAAGATTTCGTCCGCACGTCGTGAAAAAAATTGTCACGCAGGACGGCGAACTTATTAAAGAATTTACGCCTGAACTTGTCGGGGAACTTGACGTTGACCCTGAAATAATTCGGCTGGTACAGTTAGGCTTGCACGAAGTCACGAAGACTGGTACAGCGGCTAGAAATTTTGCTGGCTTTCCATATGAAATTGCTGGCAAAACTGGTACGGCTGAAAATTCGCAGGGCGCAGATCATGGCTGGTTTGTAGGATACGCGCCTTTCGACAATCCAACAATCAGCGTGGCGGTTATCGTTGAGCAAGGCGGCTTTGGTGCGTCAAGTGCTGTACCTATTGGTAGGAAAATTTTGGAGGCGGCATTTGCCATTCAAGCCCAACGCGGACCGTTTAGTTGAATTAAGAATTAAGAATGAAGAATTTTTTTCACTAAAAGCTAAGTGGCGTTGAATAATTGAGTAGTCAATTCAAAGTAGAAAAATCACGGTAATTACGCGGCATTTCAGCGCCTTGTGAAGTTGGACGCGTGGGAACATAAGGACGCGGCGTATTGTTTTTATCATGAAACGTCATTCGCGAGTGCGCAAATGCCGCCTATGTTTTCTTTGCTACTTTCTTTTGCGCCAAAAGAAAGTAGTTTAAAAAAATAAAAATTAATCAACACGAAATAACTACTCACTAAAAAGGAGTGATTCAAATGATATTTCGCGCCGCAATTTTTGATATGGACGGTACGCTTGTCGATACGCTTGATGACCTTGCTGACAGCGTCAATGAAATGTTGGAACATTTTCACTTGCCGACGAAAACTGTTGACGAAATTAGATTAGCTGTTGGCAACGGCGCACTGAAATTAATGGAACGTACAATTCTTTTAGGCGATAAGGCAACCGATGAAAAATTTTTAATCGACGCGCTTAATTATTATGACGGTTGCTACAAACGCCGCTTGCTGAATAAAACTAAGCCTTACGACGGCATTATTGATTTTCTTGCCGAACTCAACGCAAAAAAAATTCCGCTCGGCATCTGTACCAATAAACAACATTTCGCCGCCGTTGAAATTGCTGAAAAAATTTTAGCGCCGATAAAATTTGACGCGGTTATTGGTGATGAACGCGGCAAGCCGAAAAAGCCCGACCCTACAAATGCGCTTGCCATTGCGAAAAAGTTTAACGTCAAGCCCGCTGAAGTTGCCTACTTCGGCGATACTGCCGTTGACGTACAAACGGCAATTAACGCAGGATTTTTTCCTATCGGCGTGACGTGGGGATTTCGTCCTGAAAGTGAACTTGTTGACGCTGGCGCTAAAATTATTGTTCATCATCCAAGCGAAATTTTAAAATCCATTGACTTTGAAAACTGAAAGGAGTTTTTTAATTGGCAAATAATATCGTTTCTCAACCCCCCCCCGCCGCGTATCCAGCTATTTCAATCGTCATTACAATTTATAACACGGAAAAATAAATTGGCGCGTGCTTGACTAGCATTTTAAATCAGACGTTTCAAAATTTTGAAGTCATTGTGGTTGACGATTGCTCCACCGATAAAAGCTGTGATGTTGTAGAAAGTTTTATTCCGAAATTTGGTGGACGATTAAAACTTTTACATATGAAAAAAAATTCTGGCGGCGCTGGTAAACCATCAAATAAAGGCATTGCCAATTCTATTGGAAAATATCTTTTTATTATGGATAATGACGATTTAATTTTCAAATCCACATTGGAAGTGCTTTACACAACGGCTGAACATTTTGATGTGGATATGATTTATATGGAGCAAGGCTTTACATTTTCGGGAAATGAAGATAAATTATTTCCTGACTCTTCAGATCTTAAAGGTAGGGGCTGGCAAGGCAGAGGACCTTTTGTCGATAAACCAATACAGGATAGTAATAATATTAATGAACGAATAGAAGTTTTTCTTCAAAGCAGAATGGGCTGGCCTGTTTGGGAGAAATTTTTTAAACGTACTTTGATTACCGAAAATGACATTACATTTCCAAATTTAAAAGCTTCACAGGATATTATCTTCACGATTGAACTAATAAGTCATGCAAAAAAAATTTTACGTGTACCTTATCCTTTATATGTTTATCGTCTAAATAATCCCAACTCAATTTGCGCTACTGAAAGAAATAACGCAGAAAAGTTGGCATTTTGGGCTGATATAAATTTGCAGGGAATTAAATTTCTTACAAATTTTTTCAGCGAACAAAAATTTTTCAATGACAATCCGAAATATAAATGGGCATTACTAAATT
>JAFSUE010000275.1 GCA_017445435.1 Selenomonadaceae bacterium
CGGCGCTGAACAAAACACCCACACTTGCCCAGTTTGTTTAGGACTGCCAGGCGTCTTGCCGACCATTAACAGAAAAGTTGTTGAGTTCGCAATTAAGGCTGGACTTGCTACAAATTGTAAAATTAATCGCTACAGCAAATTTGACAGAAAAAATTATTACTATCCCGACCTTCCAAAAAATTGGCAAACTTCCCAGTACGACTTGCCGATAGCTTATGAAGGACACGTCGATATTGAAGTTGACGGCGTGAAAAAAACTATTCGCTTGACGCGAATTCATATGGAGGAGGACGCGGGAAAGCTTGTTCACTCTGGCACGACGATTAAAGATTCTGCAACTTCCAACGTCGATTATAACCGAACTGGCGTTCCGCTGATTGAAATCGTTTCTGAACCCGATATGCGCTCTGCCGCTGAAGCTCGCGCCTATATGGAGAAAATTAAATCCATTCTTGAATATATTGACGTTTCAAATTGCCGTATGGAAGAAGGCAACCTCCGCGCAGATATTAATGTTTCACTGCGTCCCGTCGGCAGTGACAAACTTGGTACGCGGACTGAAATGAAAAATATAAATTCCTTTAAAGCGCTTGAAGACGCGATTAACTATGAAATTGAGCGTCAAGCTGACGTTTTGGACGACGGCGGAAAAATTATTCAAGAGACACGCACTTGGAATCCTGAAAAAGGTATCACTCAATCAATGCGTTCAAAGGAAGATGCCCACGATTATAGATATATGCCTGAACCAGATTTGCCGCCGATTGTTACGACTGATGAAGAAATTGAGGCGTTCAGAAAATCTTTACCAGAACTTCCTGACGCTCGCCGCGCACGTCTTATAAAAAATTTTGGCTTGTCCGAATACGACGCAGGAATTATAACAAGTTCCCGCGCAATGGCTGAATACTTCGACGCCGTCGTAAATTTCGGCGCTGACGCAAAACTTGCCGCTAACTGGATGATGAGTGACCTTTCAAAAAATCTTAATGCGGACGGTTTGACGATTGAAAATTCACCTGTCGACGCTAAACGCCTTGCCGAAATGATTCAGCTGATTCAAAAGGGAACTATCAGCGGCAAAATTGCTAAAACTGTTTTTGCGGAAATGTGGAAGTCTGCCGATTCACCAGAAAAAATTGTCAAAGATAAAGGCTTGGTACAAATTACTGATACGGGCGCGATTGAAAGCGTTGTCGCTGAAGTTATCGCGAAAAATCCTAAAGCTGTTGAAGAATACCGCGCAGGTAAGAAAAAAGCTATTGGCGCACTTGTCGGGCAAGTTATGAAGTTGACGAAGGGCAAGGCTAATCCTCAACTTGTCAATCAGTTACTGGCGAAAAATTTGGAGCAAGCGTAAAAGATTATGAGTAATTTTAAAATTTATACTGACGGCTCTTGCTTAGGAAATCCTGGCGCTGGCGGTTACGCGGCAATTATTCTTAACGAATTTGGACAAAGTGAAAAAATTTGTGGCGGCGAATCGTACACGACAAATAATCGAATGGAACTTATGGCGGCGATTGTCGCGTTGAAAAAAATTTCTAACGGCGATAGCGCGGAACTTTTCACGGACAGTAGCTATTTGCGAAATGCCTTCACGCAAAATTGGCTGGCGAATTGGAAACGACGCGGTTGGATTTTGTCCAATGGAAAAAGCGTCAAGAATCAAGATTTATGGATGACGCTTGACGCTTTAATTTCCAGTCGCGAAGTAAATTTTAATTGGGTACGCGCACATACTGGTGACACGTACAACGAACTTTGTGACAAGCTTGCACGAAGTACAGCCGAAAGTTTTCAGTCAAAATTTTAATAGTTGATAGGTGGAGTTGAATAACTAAGTAAAAAATTCAAAGTAAAAAATTGAGGTAATGAGCGGCATTTCAGCGCCTTGCGGAGTGGAACGCGGCGAACATTTTAAACTACTCACTACTACCTACTGACTACTGACTACTAACTAAATTTGCGCCAAAAGAAAAGAAGTTTAATAAAAAATTAAAAATTATTCAACATTACCTAAATTTTTTGCAGTTTAAAAATAGTTTTTGAAGTTTGAGTTTCACCCGCTTTTAAAATCGGTTTATCAAAGTTCGGCAAATTTATTGCGTTGGGGTAAAATTGAGATTCAAGCGCAAAACCGCTACGTACATTTTCAAGCCAATTCCCCGCGTAAAATTGCAAGCCGCCTTGCGTAGTGAAAACGTCAAGCGCAATTTTAGATTCAGCCGCTTCAGCGTGAGCGGCTTTTTTCATTTCGTCGAACTTTCCAACGCAAAAATTGTGATCGTAGCCGTGACCAAAATTCAATTCGTCGAAGTCGTCATCAATGTGAGCGCCAATCTCCTGTAGCTGTCTTAAATCCATAGGCGTATTGTCAACAGATAAAATTCTGCCGTCGGGAACTGATTCAGCATTCGCCCAAGTGTACGAATCAGCGAAGATTTGAATTTTCTGCCGCAAAATATTTCCGCCGCCGTCCAAATTAAAGTACGTGTGATTCGTCAAGTTGCAAAGTGTGTCGGCGTCCGAAGTTGCCGTGTAGGAAATTTCAAGCGCGTTATCGTCCGTCAAATTGTAAATCGCAGTGACTTTAATGTTGCCAGGATAGCCGCCCTCACCGTCTGGACTTTCAACCGTCATTTTCAAGCCAGCGTCAGTAATTTCAGCCGCCCAAATTTTTCTTTCAAAACCGTTAAAGCCGCCGTGCAAATGATTTTTGCCATTATCATTTTTATCAAGCTGATAAACTTTGCCGTTCAACTCAAATTTAGCGCCGCCGATACGATTAGCGCAACGCCCAACAATCGCGCCTTTGTACGCAGAATCTTTTTCGTAAGCGGCAATATTATCGTAGCCAAGCACAACGTCAACGCCGCCGAAAATCCAACTTGTAAGTCGTGCGCCGTAAGTTATAATTTTCGCCGTCGTGCCGCTGGAATTTTTCAATTCGTAGCAGTCAACGTTCCTGCCGTCAGCCGTCGTACCGAAAAAATTTTTTGTTATCATTTACTCACCTTCAAACACCCACATATACGCCGCAAAATCTGTTTCAATTTTTTCAACGGCAATTCCCGCGAACATCAATTCATCACCATAGAAAGTTTTTTCGTCGAAGGAAATTTTTTGAGGTCCACCGTCAACGCCCAACTTTTTCGGCGGCAAATATTTTTTCAGCTTGTACGCTTTATCGGCGTCAAGTCCAGCCAATTTTAAAATTCTCACAGGCTCGGCAGGTTTCGACAAAACTTTAAAGTACATCACAACAACCCTTGAATCGTCGGTGAATTGCCAAGCGTATTCGTTGCCGTCTTTGTCGCCAGTCAAAAGGCGCGTAAACTTGCCAAGCTGAATTGTCGGGCGAATTTCTTTGTAAAGTTCGACGTAAGTTTTGACTTCAGCTTTTTCATTTTCGGTAAATTTTGTAATATCAAGTTCAAAGCCATAAGTTCCAGCGTAAGCTACAAAATTTCGCATTTGAAAAGTTGTCACGCGTCCAACTTGATGATTCGGCGTAACTGAAACGTGGGCGCCTTGTGAAATAATTGGGAAGGCTAAGCCAGTGCCAGCTTGAATTGAAAGGCGGCAAACTGCGTCGGTATCGTCACTCGTCCAAGTTTGCGGCATATAGTACAAAATTCCCGCGTCGAAACGTCCGCCACCGCCACTGCAACTTTCAAATAAAATCTGCGGAAATTCCGTCGTCAACTTATCCATAATTTCATACAGCCCAAGCATATATCTATGTTGAGTTTCAAGTTGACGCTCCGCAGGAAGTTTCGCGCTGAAAGATTCTGTCATATGCCGATTCATATCCCATTTAACGTAGTCAATCTGCGCGGCGGAAAAAACTTTGCGCATTGCGTCTAAAACGTATTCGCGGACATCTTCACGCGACAAATCTAAAATAAGCTGATGACGCCCAAAGCTCGGCTTATAATTCGGCACGTGCAAAATCCAATCTGGATGCGCTCGATAAAGTTCACTGTCAACGTTCGTCATTTCAGGTTCAACCCAAATTCCAAACTTCAAGCCGCGTTTGTGAACTTCATCAGCTAAACCCTTCAAGCCGCGCGGAAGTTTTTCAGTATTGACAAACCAATCACCAAGCGACGAATTATCATCATTGCGCTTGCCAAACCAGCCGTCGTCTAAAACTAAAAGTTCCAAGCCCAAATCTTTCGCGCAGTCGGCAAGGGAAATAATTTTTTCTTCATTGAAGTCAAAATACGTAGCTTCCCAGTTGTTCACAAGAATAGGTCGAACTTTATCTTTGAACTGTCCGCGCATAAGGTGTTCACGATAAAATCTGTGATAGCCCTGCGATAATCCGTTCAAGCCGTCCGCAGAAAAATTCAGTGCAACTTCAGGCGTTTGAAATTCTTCATTCGGTTCAAGCGTCCAACTAAAAGTGTCAGGATTTAAGCCGATAACAAGCCGCGTCGTTCCGAATTGCTCCGCCTCAACTTTCGCCGCAAAACTGCCGCTGTAAATCAAACTTGCCGCGTAAACTTCGCCAGTAAATTCAGTAGTCGTCGGTCTTGCCAGCGCGATAAATGGTGAATGTTGATGAGAACTTGCGCCGCGTGTCGAAGAAATTTCAAAAATGCCGCGTTGAACTTTATGGCGCTGAATGGTACGTTCCGCCGCGTGTCCGCCGTACAAATTGATAATGTCAAAATCGTTGTCGTTGAAGTCAATCGACGCACTAGCCGCGTGTTGAATTTTAATTTTTTCGTCGCCAGTGTTTACAAATTTTGCCGACCGCGCTAAAACTGGCGAATCTTCAAAAATCGTGTAGCTTAAGTAAACCGTGAAATTTTTGCAAGCGTCAACAAGTTCAACTTCCAACGTTTGACCGCCGCCAAAACTTGCTGGCAGACCTTTTAACGCGGGCTTGCCGTCAATAATTTTGTACGACGAATAATTCAGCTCAGAAATGTTTGTACCGTTTTCAAGTTCGACGGTGTACGCAGGGATTCTAAAATCAGTGTGACCGCGTACAGGATATTCCTGCGGCACAACGTCAAGTGAAAATGTACGTTCATTTTCAAAATCTGCAAGCTGACCGCTAAAGCCGCGATCAATTTTTTGCAACGGTGCAGAGTCGCGAAATTCACGCAACGGACGCCCCCAGTAACGGTGAAGTAAATATTTTCCGCGCGAAATTTCAATTACGTAGCTGAAAAATTTGTTGCGCAGATGAAAACTCTGATTTTCAAAAATAATCATTAAAACTTCTCCTTTCTGCAATATCCTTTTTATAGCATTATTGGTTTTTAACGTATTAGAAATTTTTTTGCGTGTTTCGGCAGATAAAGGCTTACCATAATTGCCGTTTTTTTCTCCACGATTGGCTTCAGAAATTTTAGCTTTTGTTTCTTCTGATGTCTTATGTCCTTTCAGTGCTAATGATCTTTTAGCACAGGTCTCCGTAGACGTTTTTTGACCAGTTCGACTTTTATTACCTATTCCATTTTTATTGTCTTGCATAGCGATAGAAAGTTTTTTGCGCGTCTCTTCAGAAGGATTTCTTTTGGCTACACCCATTTTAGCTTTTGTTTCTTCTGAGTGATGTTTTCCTTTCCACGAAGGAGGTTTAATTCCGTTGGCTTTTCTAGTTGCAGACATTTTAGCACGCGTTTCATCACTATGCTTAAACCCTTTACTGCCACTTCCGCCGTCAGCTAAATTGTAGCCGTTGGGTATCTTTGTATTTAACTTGGCAATCCAAAAAATTTCGCGCTCGTCAAGCTGTTCACGCGTTGCGCATTCTTCAAGAACTTCGACAGAAAAATTTTTCCAGCCATACTTTTGAATAGCTTTATCAACAATAAGTATTTTACCGCATTTATGTTGACTAAGACGATCATTTAACTTTTGAATAGTTTGACCGACATACTTTTTGCCGTTGATTAAGTTGGTAATGCAGTAAATCACGCCGTAAGGTTGACTTTCAGCGTCAGAATTGGTAACATTATCCATAAAACAAATTCCTCCTCCAAAATCTAGGTAGTTTAATTCACAACTAGATTTTAGCGAGGAATTTTTTTATTGTCAATTTTTAGATTGCTTTAACGTAAAATTCAAAGTGCTTGTCGGTATTGAAAACTTTGTATTCGTCCAAAGTTGGCGCCTGCCACGAATCATCGCCGCCAGCACCCGTATTTTCAAGCGCAATTCTTACGAAAGTATATTTATGCGGCGGCAATTCGTTCTGATGACGCGCATTTTCAATTTCATGTGGACTGTACGGCAACGCTTGAGCCTCAAAATTTTTATCGGCGGCAAAAAATTTCAATCCGCGTCCGCGATTGTCGACGACTTTAAACCAACGCACACCGCAATGGTTAGCCATTTCTTGCGGCAAAAGATATTTTTCGACGTTGTCAAAAATATTCGTTTCAAAAATTCCAAGCCGCGCACCTTCGCAACGGTCGTTATAATTGTCAAAAGGTCCCAGCCCGTAAAATTTTATGCGGCTGTAATTTTTTGGAATGGTAAACAACATTGAATAATCAAGTAAATCACC
>JAFSUE010000276.1 GCA_017445435.1 Selenomonadaceae bacterium
CTGATGAAAAATTTAAAACTCTGCGCGAAGAATCTGGCGGCGATATGTGGTCTGCCGTAATTTCTGGTGACAGTTGGAACGCTGGCGTTATCGGTTTAACGGCGTCGAAGTTGGCGGAAAAATATCATTTACCGTCGGTCGTCATAACTCACGAAGGTATTCTTTCGCGTGGCTCGTGCCGCAGTATTCCCGCCTTCCATATGAAAAATGCGCTTGACACTATGGCAGATTTATTTGAAAATTACGGTGGACATTCTCAAGCGGCGGGCTTTTCAATTTCCAGTAAGCTTGTACCTGAATTTAAACGGCGTTTCGACAATTACGCAAGGGAACATTTGACGGACGCAGATTTTATTCCCGTCGTGAAAGTTGACGCGCTATTTCATCCTTCGCGTGTCGATATGAAGACGGCGGAAGAATTTGAAAAGCTTGAACCGTGCGGCACTGAAAATCCCGCGCCGATTTTAGCTTGTACAAATGTTTATTGCGAAGAGGCTAGAATTATCGGCAGTGACAGAACGCATTTAAGCTTTGACATTCCCGCCGATTTAAATTTTGATAACGCTAGAGATGTCCGCGCAGTTGCATTTGGTTTCGCGAATATGGCGGCGCTTGTCGAAAGTGAACCAGTCAATTTGACGTATCATCCCGCCATTGATGAATGGCAAGGTGAACGGCGCGTGAAATGTTTCGTGTCTAGCATTGAACCGATTGACGACGTAAAAAATTTTCCTACGCGCGATCAGCTTGTTAAGGTTTACAAATTTTTGTACAAACTGCGCGGCAAGACAAAAAATTTTGATACGCGGATTTTTGCAGAAAAATTTAATGCGGCATCGCAGGAAAAATTTTCAATGTACACAATTTTAAACGCGCTGGAAATTTTCAAGGAAATCGGGCTTTTACGAATCAATGAAGATGAAAAAACTTTTGAATTGCCGCAACTTCCCAAGCGCAATTTAGAAAGTTCGCGAACATTTAGATTAATGCGTAATTCGTAATGCGTAATGCTTAATGGAAATTTCTAAAAGCTAAAAGCTAATCCCTAACACCTAATAAGGAGATTTGCCAATGAATAATACTGCTCCGTACCCAATTTTATTTGTAATATGCCTTGTGCTATTTTTTTTCGGCAGTTGGTGGTTACCAGTAACTGACCCAACAGAAACTTGTTACACGCTGACGGCGAAGGAAATGTTACAGTCTGGCGATTATTTTTCGCCGCGAATTTACGGAAATTTTTGGTACGACAAGCCAATATTTTTTTATTGGGAATTAATTTTGGCGTACAAAATTTTCGGCGTTAATGAATTTGCGTCAAGATTTTTTCCAGCGGTATTTGCAACGTGCGGCGTATTTTTAACGTGCTACTTTGGAAACAAACTTTATGGACAGAAGGTAGGATTTTTCGCGGCGGTACTGCTTGCCATGACGCCAGAATTTTGGTATTTGTCACACGCGATAATAACCGATATGACGCTGTTTTGCGCCATTTCCATAACGCTGATAAATTTTTATCTCGGCTACACGAACAATAAACCGCATTACTACTACACGTGCTATATTGCGGTGGGAATTGGAATGTTGACGAAAGGTCCAATCGCATTTTGTCTGCCAGGATTGATAATTTTCCTTTTCCTGCTCGTACAAAAAGATTTGGGACATTTGCTGAAAATGAAATTGCATGTAGGCGTACCGTTAAGCTTTGCGATAGCCGCCATTTGGTACTTGCCGATGTACATAATGCACGGTGAAGATTTCATCAATAATTTTTTCGGCGTCCATAACTTTTTACGCGCAACTGTTTCTGAACACCCAGAAGCTAACGTGTGGTATTATTATACGTTAGTTTTTATCGGCGGATTTTTTCCTTGGTGGATACCAGCAATTTATAAAAAGGTGAAAGAATTTTGGCGTAAAAAAGAATTGCCAACGCTCGACACAAAGGAAAAATTTTTGTTAATATGGGCGTTGACAGTGCCAATAGTTTTTCAAAATTTCGCCACAAAGTACGTGACGTACACTTTGCCGTATATGATGCCGATAGCGATTTTGTTAGCAGGATATTTTGTAGAGCGCGAAAAAATTTTTTTCAGAATGGCGGCGGGTATGTCAATATTTTTGATAGTGGCGCTCTTCATAGCAATTCCAATTTGTGAAAAAAATTCAGGCAAGCAACTTGCAAGAATTTTAATTCCAAACGTCGGCGAAGATACACAAGTCATAAGTTTTCGCAAAGGTTATTCAGGGTCGCTAGTTTTTTACTCGGGCTTAGAAATTTTGCGAATGGAAATGCCTGAAGATATGGAAAAAGTTGCCCCTCAAGAAATGAAATGGTCAAGCTTAAACGTTATGCCGATGATTACGCCTAATGATTTGCCAGAAACAGGAAGTGTCGTTGCGGTTGTGAGTGGTGAAAAGCGCAATAAAATTTTTCTTGACAAAGTGCCTGGAACTTGGATATTGCTTGATACATTTGAAGATAGCAAAATTTATCGCCGCATAAATCGTAAGGAAACAGTTGGCAACGAATCATCTAATTAAAAATCTTTCACGAAGGGAGATGATTTAAATGTTGGACGACACAATTTATTTTAAGTCCTACGAAATTATTGGAGGTGAAAAGTTTATGTCCCCTTCGCCTATTCTCGGTCATAGCAATATCATAACGGAACTTCTCACTGTCATTAATAATTATTTACGCCGCAATAATCGCGGTCGCGTCTTCGCTGATAATACTGACGTTCACTTTCCCGATGGAAGTTTGTTTAAACCAGATTTAGTTGTCGTCACTAAAGAAAATTATTCCATTTTGAATTGGAAAGGCGCAATTTACGGCGTCCCCGATATGGTCGTTGAAGTCCTTTCACCTTCAACGCGCGTCAGAGATTTGACGGTAAAAAAGGACGCTTACGAATCAAACGGCGTCAAAGAATATTGGATTGTCGATCCGTACATGAAAACTGTTGACGTTTATGTTTTATACGACGGCAAATATAAATTGGAAAATTCCTACGCTAAATATTCCGATTATGATTTTGAAAATCTTACCGACGAAGAAAAAGCCGCCGTTAAATATGAAATTAAAGTTTCAATCTTCGGTGACTTGTACGTCAAGGTTGATGATATTTTTTCTTGGAGCTATGATTCTTAAGGAAGTGTAAAAGATGAATTTGAAAATTAGTTTAGCGCTAGCACTTTTGA
>JAFSUE010000038.1 GCA_017445435.1 Selenomonadaceae bacterium
GAATATTGCCGCGCATAAGGGAATTTGTTTAGCGCCAGGATTTTTGAATGACCGTAACCAAAATTTTGCATGGATACCTTTTGACTGCGACGAAAAAATTTCCTGCGTCGTATGTACTCACGCTGGCGATAAAAGAAAAGATGTGGAAGATTTTATCCACATCTTACAAAATTTTTATATTGACAATCCAAACTTTCCAGTCTGATTAACATTGCGTTAAAAGCGCGTCCGCCGTACCTTCCAACGTCCACTTGCCAGAATCGGCGGGAATGAAAAATGTATCGCCGCGCTTGTAGCTTAAAACTTCGTCGCCGCTAGAAATTTTTCCCTGCCCGTCTAAAATTAAAATGCTCAAAAAACTTTCCGCAGTTACCGTACCTTCAAGCCGCGAAATAAATTTTCCGTCCAAATAAATTTTGTCGACGGTGAAATATTCGCAGGTTACAAGGTGGCGGCAATTTTTTTTGTCATAAACAGGCGTTAAACTTGCAACGTCAACCGCCTTGTCAACGTGCAATTCCCGCGTCTTACCGTCAGCGCCAATTCTATCGTAATCGTAAATGCGGTAGGAAACGTTAGAGTTTTCTTGAATCTCCGCTAGCAAAATTCCTTTACCGACTGAATGAATTGTGCCAGCAGGTATGAAGTAGCAATCGCCGCGTTGAACGGGAACTTTACGCAAAATTTCAATCAACGTTCCCGCCTTGATTCGTTCAGCAAGTTCATCTTTCGTAACTGCGCAGTTCAAGCCGTGATAGATGAAGGCGTCAGGCGCGGCGTCAAGTATAAACCACATTTCGTGCTTGCCGAGTTGCCCTTCATACTTCAACGCGTAATCGTCCGACGGATGAACTTGAATGGATAAATTGTCCTGCGCGTCAATTAGTTTCGTCAGAATGGGAAAATCTTTAAAGCGGCGGCAATGTTCGCCCAAAACTTTCAAACCTTCAGCGTCAAGATAATCGCGAAAAGTTTTTCCAGCGTACTTGCCATTAACGATAATCGACGCGCCGTCTTTGTGTGCAGAAAGTGTCCACGCCTCCGCTAAAATTTTGCCGTCGTAATTTATGCCGTAATCTTCAATTAGTCGCCGTCCGCCCCATAAATAATTTTTACAAGCGGGCGCAAGTTTCAAAATTTTTATTTTCATTACCTCTTTCAGAATTTTAAATTTTTAATTCTTAATTCTTAATTCAATTTCTCCCTTTGTCGTTGCTGTCATTTGGGGAAGGCACGTCATTATAACCTTGCCCGCCGTCATAAGGTTGCGGCTCTTCATAAATCGGCTCTGGATTATCCCGCGCAGGATCATAAAGCGGAGCGTCATCATATCGCGGCTCTTCCGCACGGTAGCCAGGATTGTATCCAGTATCATCAGGATAAGTTCCAGCGTTGCTATTATCTTGACCGCCCGACCAATTATCATTTGAATAATTTGACTGCGAATTATCACCGCCGCCAGAATACGTATCGTCATTATTTTCTTGCCGCGAATAATAACCTTCATCGCGCGAAGTTCCAATAGGACCGACAGCCGTGCCGCGCTGTTCAACAACCATTTCGTCGAAGTCGTGAACAGGCGTATTGATTAAAGCATTTTGCATAAAATGACTCCAAATTAACGCGGGAATGCCGCCGCCCATAATGCCATCAGTTGGCGTGTTATCGTCATTGCCGACCCAAACACCTGCAACTAAATCGGGCGTGTAGCCGACAAACCAGGCGTCGTGATAATCGCTAGTCGTTCCAGTTTTACCAGCGGCAGGGCGTCCAATGTTTGCACTTCGACCAGTTCCGCGCTTTATAACATCTTCTAACATACTTGTCAAGCTAGCGGCACTTTGCGGCGTCACAACTTGCCGACCTTCGGGGACTGCCTCTTCTAAAATATTTCCGTTACGGTCTAAAACTTTCGTTATGACAATGTGCGGAATGAATACGCCACCGTTAGCGAAGGTGCAGTAAGCGTTAGTAAGTTCAAGCGGCGTTACTCCGCGCGTCAAGCCGCCCAGCGCAGTTGAATAGTTATAGTCATTCATTTCGGGATTGTCTAACTCAAAAGTCGAAATGCCCATATCGTAGGCGTACTGAATAGGCTTGTACATTCCGAGTTGGTACGCAATTTTTACAGTTGGCACGTTCATTGAAAAAGTTGCAGCTGTACGCATTGTGACGCTACCAGAAAATCTTCCGCTATCATTTTGCGGCGACCAACCGTCAATAGTAATTGGGCTGTCCTCAATCACCGTGTCAGGCGTAAAATTATTTTCCAGCGCCGCTACAAATACAAATGGCTTGAAGGCTGAACCAGGTTGACGTTCTGCCATTGACGCGCGGTTGAATTGGTCAGTACCGCGACCGCCGACCATTGCTTTAACGTAGCCAGTTTTTGGATCAATCGCCACGATAGCGCCTTGCGGTTGAACTACGCCGTTAGCGTCAGTGTAATAATCGGGAAGGTAAGTCAACAACGCCTGCTCCGCCATACGTTGAACGTCTAAATCAATCGTCGTGTAAATCTTCAAGCCTTCCTTGTAAAGCGCATCCGCTCCGTATTTTTCAATCATAACATTTGTCACGTAATTTATAAAATACATTGCGTCTTTCTGCTCTTCAGGACGATTCGGCGGGGCGAAAACTAATTCAAACTGTTTAGCCTCCCGCGCCTCACTTGGGCTGATATAGTGATATTTAACCATTTGATCCAGTACTAAGTCACGGCGTTCGATTGCCGCCTTAGTGTTGTTAAACGGCGAATAGTAATTTGGACTTTTCGGAATGCCAGCTAAAAGTGCACACTCCGACAAATTTAAATCCTCAACATTTTTATCGAAATAAATTTTCGCCGCCGCCTGTACACCATATGCGCCTTGACCAAAATAAATTTGATTCATATACATTTCAAGAATTTCCTGCTTAGTGTACTGCTTTTCAATTTGCAATGCCAAAAAGATTTCTTGAATTTTACGCTTGAAAGTTCGCTCCTGCGTCAAGTAAGCATTTTTCGCCAGCTGTTGAGTTATCGTCGAGCCGCCTTCAGCAATATCTTGTTCCATTAAATTTGCATAGAAAGCACGCATTAAACCTTTTGGGTCAACGCCTTTGTGTTCGTAGAAACGATTATCTTCGACGGCTATAAAAGCGTGTTGCAAATCTTTAGGCACTTGCTCAATCTTAACGGGCATTCGATTTTCTACGGCGTGAATGTTAGCAATTTCGTTGCCAGCTGAATCGTAAATTTGCGATGACGCGGGCGGCAAAATATCCTGTGAAATGTCAGGCTTGGTATTTATATTTGCTGTAAAAAATCCTATGGCAACGCCTATGCCAGTTACTAAAAGAAAAAGTATGAGTCCAAATAAAATTTTTAAAAAGAGTGACAACCTTTTACGTGCAACGATTCTTTTTTCTCGCGTTGTAGTTGCGGCGTCTTTTCCATTTGAGTCAGACATAAAAATAAAATCCCTCCCGCGCAGATTTTATCACAACTAGCTTGACACGTCGACAAAA
This sequence comes from Selenomonadaceae bacterium, assembly GCA_017445435.1. Taxonomy (GTDB): domain Bacteria; phylum Bacillota; class Negativicutes; order Selenomonadales; family Selenomonadaceae; genus Quinella. The sequence goes on from JAFSUE010000038.1 coordinate 3,511, forward strand.
TTTTTTCGTACAAGTCATTTTTATCAAAAACATTTCTTGCAAGATTTATTTCGAGAATTTAAAATTTATAATGAAGGTGATGAAGTTGAAAAATTTTCCACGACTGATAATCGCGGCGACACATAGCGGCGCTGGCAAAACTACTATAACTTGCGGGATTATCGCGGCACTTAGGAAACGTGGGCTGAAAGTTCAAGCGTACAAAGTCGGACCAGATTATATTGATACTGGCTTTCACGCTATAGCCGCTGGGTGTCGTTCACAAAATCTTGACAGTTGGCTTGTCGGTACTGAAAAGCTGGCTGAAATTTTTTACTCAACGTTTGGCAACGCGGATATTGCGATTATTGAAGGCGTAATGGGACTTTATGACGGCGGACGCGGCGGAATTAGTTCGACGGCGGAAATTGCTAAACTTTTGGACGCGCCAGTTATTTTAGTTATTGACGCGAAAAGCGCAGGAACTTCCATTGCGGCGACGGCGTTGGGTTTCCGCGAATACGACAAAGATGTTAAACTTGCTGGCGTCATTTTAAATAGAATTGGTTCAGCTAGCCACGAAAAAATTATTGTCGACGCGCTTAACAAACTTGACATAAAAAGTTTTGGCGCGGTTAAACGTGATGATGAATTGGTTATGCCGTCACGTCATTTAGGATTAGTGCAGGCGGCTGAAAATAATTTTGCTGACGTTGTAGAAAAACTTGGTGATAAAATTTCCGCGCAGATTAACCTTGACGCGTTAATTTCTATAAGCAAAAAATTTTCTGCTACAAAAATTTCTTACAATAATTCATTACGCATTACGCATTACGCATTACGAATTGGTATAGCGCGTGATGAGGCATTCACTTTTTATTACGCTGAAAGTTTGCGCGAACTTGAAAAGTTAGGCGCTGAAATAATTTTCTTTAGCCCATTGCACGATGAAAATTTGCCGAAGGTTGACGGCTTAATTTTGGGCGGCGGCTATCCAGAAAATTTTGCCGAGCAGTTGGAAGGCAATAAAAAAATCCGCGCTGATATTAAACGGGCGGCTGATAATGGCTTGCCGATTTTCGCTGAATGCGGCGGCTATATGTACCTTATGAAAAGTTTGACGAACTTTGACGGAAAAATTTTTGAAATGTGCGGCGTCATTCCTACGCAAGCCGTGATGACGGACAAGTTGCAAATGGTTGGTTACGTTGACGCGACGATTGAAAAAGATTGTATAATCGGCAAGCGCGGCGATAAATTTCACGCTCATGAGTTTCACTTTTCAAAGGAAGTTGGCGGCGTGACGGACAAAATTTTTAATTGTGAAAAACTTCGTACGGGCGAAAAATATTTTGCTGGATACGCGAATGAAAATGTTGTAGCGTCGTACTTGCACGTACATTTTGCGGGCTGTACAAGTTTAGCTGAAAATTTTATAAAGGCGGCGTTCAACTTTCGGAATCAGTAATGTTTTCGACTTCAAGGAAAACTGCGCGGAGATTAGCGGTACTAGTCAGCAACTGTTCACTGATAGAGTTTAAATTAGCGACGGCGTCATTTAAATTTTTCGCGGCGTCGATAAGATTTTTATTTTGGCTGAAAACTTCGGCGTTGACGTTCGCCAAATTTGAAATATCTTTTTGTAAGTCACGATTTTTTAACAATGTATCAAGCGTCTGCAAAACGTTAGCCGCCGTTAAAAGTGTCTGTCGATTAAGATTTTCAGCGGCGCTAATCTTTTGAAGTTCAGCAGGAAGTATATCAGCCAAAGTTTTGAGCGTGAAACACATTGCGGAGGTATTCTCCTCAATTTTTTTTGCCGCAATACGAATCGCCGCGTTATTTTCGGCAACGGTTTCCAATTCGACAAGGCGCTTTTCAAAATTTTGGATATTTTGATTGACAAGCGCGGAAATTTCAGCAACTTGCAGGGCGCTTGACGCGGCAACGTTAGAGTTTGAATCGCCGCTGATTTTTTTCAACTCTTGAATTTGCAGTTCAAGTTTATGGTTATTTTCTTCAGCGTTGTCAAACATTTGACTTAAGGCTTGGCGCAGAAAAAGTCCCGCTAAAAATGCACCGACGACGCCCAACGCTAGACCTTCAATGCCGTCAATTTTTATGATTGTGCCGAAAGTTACCAGCGAAAAAAATAGTGCGCCAGCGAAATAATTTTCTCCACCACTCATAGCTTGTTCCAATTCCTTCCAAAATTAACAATTCATTACGCATTACGCATTAAGCATTCCTAATTAAAATAACTCTTCGTTCGTCAAAATTTTTGAGTAAATGTAACCTTCCCTAACGCCAGAATCGCTGAACAAAATATCATGACTGCCAAAACGTTTTGCCAGTACATCAGCAATAATCAAGCCAGGCATAAAAGTATGCATACGTTCAGGGACGGTACGCATAAGCAAAACTTTATCAGGGACAATCAATTCATAATCACGCTGAAAACGTTTGAGAATATCGCGCAGGCGTCGAACTTCCATTCTCATATTTCTGCGCGGCAAACCGTACATTGAATTGTAAAGCGCCATAGCACCTTTGAACGTGCCGCCGATACCGCAAATTTGCGCGTGGCTAATATCGCGAAATTCATTGACGGCGCTGACGGTAGTTTCTGCTTCCGCGTACATTTCGCCGCATTCAGAAATACTTGGCAGAATATGCGCGTTGCCAGTGTAGCGCGTGTGAAAACTTAGTGAGCCAATCGGCAAGCTAACTTTAACTTGAATTTCGCGGTGATTGAAAAAAACAATTTCGGTAGACGCGCCGCCAATGTCGATTAAAAGCCCCTTGTCTTCGTCAATGTTATGTGTCGCGCCGATAAAATCAAACGTTGCTTCATCGTCGCCGCTCATAACCGTGATAAAAGTACCAGTCCTATGGGTAATTTCTTTTACGGCGTCACGACCATTAATCGCATTTCTAAGCGCAGCAGTGGTAAATGCCGTCACGCGATTTATGCCGAGATCATCCAAAAAGTGCCTGTACTCTTGGATAATCTCAAC
>JAFSUE010000277.1 GCA_017445435.1 Selenomonadaceae bacterium
ACCGCCGCCGTCGAAGCTGTACCACTTGCTGAAAGAGTACGCGGCATTTATAAAAGTCCGCCTAAGCAAACAATTCCACCAGAACTTGAAGATAACGACGACGAATCAAACAAAGATTTTCATTCAACTTTCAATGACGAATTGCCGATCGATCGCCCAGATAAGTCGGCTACTTTTGATGATCGCCGCGCTCAATCTGAAAATGAAAAGCTTGCTGAAACTATTCGTAACGCACAAAATCCTGCTGAAACTGTTGACGTTGACGACGAACCATTAACAGTTGATGAAAATATTTCAGCAGATGAAAATTTGCCGCCCATTGATGAAAATATTTCAGCAGATGAAAATTTGCCGCCCATTGATGAAAATTTGCCAGCTGATGAAAACTTACCGTCTATTGATGAAAATATTCCAGCTGATGAAAATTTGCCGTCTATTGATGAAAACGTACCAGTAGATGAAAATTTGCCGCCACTTGATGAAAACATTCCAGCTGATGAAAATTTGCCGCCTATTGATGAAAATATTCCAGCTGATGAAAACTTACCGCCACTTGATGAAAATATTTCAGCAGATGAAAATTTACCGCCTATTGATGAAAATATTTCAGCAGATGAAAATTTGCCGTCCATTGATGAAAATATTTCAGCAGATGAAAATTTGCCACCCATTGATGAACAATTACTTCACGAACAAGCCGCGCAGTTTGGCTTTACTCCTGAACAATTAGCGCAGGCTCAAGCTATGATGTTCGCGCAGTTCAATCAATATCAAATGGCAATGGCGCAAATGCAAATGCAAGCTCAAGCACAGGCACAAGCTCAAGTTGCTGAAATGGCTGAACAAATGCGCGAACGTCACCGCCGCCGTTTATCAACAGCTGGGCAAGCTGAAGCAGTCAAAACGGCTAGAATGACGCCTGAAGAGAAAAAAATCCATAACTTAGAAAATGAAGTTGCCCGCATGAAAAATCTTTTGTCGGGCGTCATGGGTCGTAACACGTCGCCTAATTCCGTGACATTGCGCGAAGCTTTAACGTACCAGGAAGTTGACGAAGATATTTTAGACGAAATGGAAACGGACGCCAGCATTGGTGACACGTCTGCAGATGTTTTAACTAGCGCGGCGCGATTGACACTTTCAAATTACATTGAGGAGCATTTAAAATTTTCAGGCGGCATAAAATTAAATCGTCACGGCTCAAGAATCGTTGCAGTACTTGGTACAACTGGCGTGGGTAAAACAACGACGCTTGCTAAAATTGCGGCTAAGTTCGTGCTTGAACATAAAATTGAACCTGTACTTGTGACGGCTGACACTTTCAGAATTTCCGCCGTCGACCAGCTGAAAACTTATTCAGATATTTTAGGCTTGCCGCTTGAAATTGTTTATTCACCTGCGGAATTAAGCGCGATGATTGACCGCCATAAAGACCGTGAATTGATTCTTATCGATACGGCGGGACGCAGTCGACAAAGTTTTCAGCAAATGCAAGATTTGAAAGATTTACTTAGCGTCCACTCCAGAATTGAAAAACATTTAGTCGTAAGCGCCACTACAAAAATTACTGACGCTAGAGATATGATAGAAAAATTTTCAATCGTCGAACCAGAAAAATTAATTGTTACGAAGATTGATGAAACTGGAACGCTTGGGTTGATTTTAAATCTGCTGAAAGATAAAAATTTGATGCTCTCCTACTTCACAACTGGGCAAGGTGTACCAGAAGACATTGAAGTTGCCAACGTGAATATTTTAACTGATTTATTCTTGAAAAAAATTGTTGGCGAATGATAGCTTTTAGCTTTTATCAATTTCCTACAACCTAAAAGCTAAAACCTACAATGAAGGGAGCGCCTTTAATGGCAGATCAAGCATCACGGCTTAGAAATTTGGTTGAAGAAAAAACTGGCGATAATAGCTCAACGCGAATAATCACAATTACTAGCGGCAAAGGCGGCGTAGGCAAAACTAACTTAGCGTTGAACTTGTCAATAGGTTTGCAAATGGCTGGGAAAAAAGTTCTACTTGTCGACGCCGATATTGGTATGTCGAATATAAATCTTTTAATGGGGCGAATAACTCAACGAAGTTTGCTTGACCTTGCACGATACAAAACTAAAGTTGAAGACGTTATCGAAGAAAGCGACTTCGGCATAAAATATATTTCGGGCGTAGCCAGCATTGAAAAAATGATGAATGCTAGCCATGAAGATTTGCGAATCATTCAGCGGAAAATTATTGAGTCGTCGAACATTGCCGATACGATTGTTATTGACACGGGCGCGGGCTTGAATCGCTACGTAATGGAATTTATTTTATTTGCGCGTGAAATTTTATTTGTAGCGACGAGTGAACCTGCCGCGTTGGCTGACGTTTATTCCGTCATTAAAGCGTACAGCGAATACAAAGGCAAGGGCGATTTAAAGTTAGTCGTGAATCGTGTACGTAATATAGATGAGTGGAAGGAAACGGCTGAAAGGTTGAATCAGACGACGCGAAAATTTTTAAATGTGTTTGTCGATCCTATCGGCTACGTTTATGAAGACCGCGCAGTTGCAGAGGCTGTACGTTTTCAAGAACCGTTTATCGTAAGAAAGCCGAAGTCTCCCGCGTCACGTTGCGTGAAAGAATTGGTGAACAGTCTTTTAACGGGTATGGAAATGCCAGAAATTTCCAAAGGTTGGTTTACCGTATTTCAAAATATTTTTGGGTAGCTAGGGAATTTTTGTAAAATTTGAGTTTATAGAAATTTTTATTTTTATTTATGAACTTCTTTTCTTTTGGCGCAAAAGAAAACATGTCCGCTGAAATCGCATCACGCGATTTGCGCGGACGGGCGCGCGTCCTTGCGCGCCCCGCTTATTTTAAGTTTTACTGTACTAATGCGTTATAATATTTTTTAGGGAGGAAAAAATTTTATGGATTGTTTATTTTGCAAAATTGCTAACGGCGAAATTCCATCAAATTTTATTTATGAAGATGAAAGCGTCGTTGCCTTTCGTGATATAAATCCACAAGCGCCGCAACACATTTTAATTGTGCCGCGCAAACATATTGCCAGCATTAACGCCTTTGAAGTCGACGATAAAGACCTTGCCGCGCACATTTTAGTTGACGTTGTACCTAAGCTTGCTAAAGATTTAAAAATTGATGAAAGCGGTTATCGTGTCGTAATAAATACTGGTGACGAAGGCGGGCAAACTGTTCATCATCTGCACGTACATTTACTTGGCGGACGCTCCATGCAATGGCCACCAGGATAATTAAGAATTAAGAATGAAGAATTAAGAATTAAAGGGAGATTTAAATTTTGAAAAAATATTTACTTGCCGTGCTTGTCGACAATAAGCCAGGCGTTTTAACTCACGTGTCAGGACTTATCAGCCGCCGCGCCTTCAACATTGAAAGTATTTCAGCTGGCTACACGGAAGAACCTAGCGTCACGCGAATCAATATCGTTGTCAGCGTCGAATCTGAAAACGAACTTGATCAAGTCGTAAATCAGCTTAGCAAATTGATTGACGTTATTAAAATCGTGAATTTGAGTAAAGCGCCGTCGATTGAACGTGAACTTGTGATGATTAAAGTTAAAGCGTCGAAGGAGACCCGCGCAGATTTGGTTAGCATTGTCGACATTTTCCGCGCACAAATTGTTGATGTGACTAGTGAAAATATTGTCATTGAATTGACTGGCGGACAAAATAAAATTGACGCTATTTGCGAAGTTTTAAGCGATTATGAAATTGTTGAAATTGCGCGGACGGGCGCGATAGCTCTTTCACGCGGACCAGTTCCAGTGAAAAATATGTAAGTAGCAGTTAATAGTTTTTGAAAGTGAGGGTGGGAACGTTGAAAAAAGTATTACTTCTTTTTATGCTAACAGCATTTATAATTTCGTTGTCAACGGTCGCCTTTGCCGCGCCAATCGGTCAAGGTAAAAAAATTTTGTACGTACCGATTGACAATCGCCCAATAATTTTACCTCAAACTGTTGAAGTTGCTGAAAAGCTCGGCTATGAAGTTGTCGTGCCGCCTGATGAAATTATAGGTACTAACTTAAGTATAGGCGATGCTGAAACACTTTGGACGTGGCTAAATGAAAATGCTGTCGGTGCTAGCGCCGCAGTCATTTCAACTGATTCTATGCTTTATGGAAGTTTAGTTGCTTCGCGGCAACATAATTTGACGGCTGATCAAATTTTAAATCGGGCTAAAAAGTTTGTGGAATTCAAGCAACGTTTCCCTAACCTTCCAATTTATGCTTTCGGTACGGTTATGCGCACGCCGCGTATGGGCTCCAATATCGGGTATGAACCAGAATATTATGCAACTTACGGCACGCAAATTTTCAGATACACCGCTTTAAGAGATAAACTTGAAATAAACGGCTTGACTAGACGTGAGACGAAAGAATTTGCTGGGCTTGAAGGTACAATTCCCGCGAATGATCTTGAAGATTGGTTTGGCAGACGTAAGAAAAATTATGATGTATTGAAATATTTTGTGGACTTGGCGCAAGATTATACCTTTGAATATTTTTTAGTAGGTTGTGATGACGGCGCGGAATATTCGCAGACACATTTGGAAGGTCGGCACTTGGAGGAATATGCAAAACCTCTCGGCAAGGCGCGTTGTCAAGTTTTGTCAGGCGCTGATGAATTGGGCGTACTTATGCTTAGCCGTGCAATTAACCGTGACATTGGCAAAATTCCATTTGTAGCAGTTCGATACAATGTCGGAACAGGTAGACAAACTGTCCCACGCTATGATAGTGAATCAATTTCTTCATCGGTTGACAGCGAAATTTTAGCAGCTGGCGGATTCAGAGTAAATCCTGTTGACCGTGCAAATTTTGTTGTAGTCGTCAATACGAATTACGACGGAAAAACTTTAGAGGCTAACTTGCCAGGCAATTTTACTAAGCCGCGCAAAGGTACAAAGCCCTTTGTTAAAATGTTAATGGAATTGACGGATAAAAATTATCCCGTCGGTATCATCGATATTGCCTACGCTAACGGTGCTGATAATGCGCTTATGGATCAACTCCGCATTAACGATTTACTTTTCAAAATTCGTGCTTACAGCGGCTGGAATACACCGTCGAACAGTTCAGGATTTTTAATTGGCGAAGGAGTTTTAACGCCGTGGATGGACGATCGCGACGTTGACGACTTACTTTTAACGCGCTACTTGGACGATTGGGTTTATCAAGCAAATGTGCGCCGCGTCGTTACAGATATGTTGCCGAAAATGCCAGGTAAAGGCTCAAAAGGTGCGATTGACGAAAAAATGGCTCGTGTCGACGATTTAACTTCGGAAATGGCAACTAAATTTGTTGCGGAAAATATTAAATTGCCCAGCGGCTACTTTATAAGAAATATTCGATACACGCATCCTTGGAACAGAATGTATGAAGCGGGCGTTTCCTTTGACTTAGTGACGGAAAACGAAGACGTTTAAACGTAGCGACGAATTGACAGCGTAAAAAAATGCGACGAGAAAATTTTTCCCGCCGTGTTTTTTTACGTCTGAATTGTCAAATAAAATTCAACGTTTGTGAGAATCCCATTTCTGATTTGTATTGTTTATCTGTACGGTGCGATATTTGTTTAAAGTTTCATACTTTTCATACACTCACAACAAGTTAATGTAAAATTTTTTACCAAAGTTTTAGCTTATGTTTTATTTGCTGATTTTGCCAACACGCCCTAAAAAATATTCCGTTTCAAAATTTGCGTTTAAGGTGTCTTGTATACAATAATTGTAATAGTTGCAATAAAAAAAAATTGTGATAAAATTTTCGCCAAATGGAATTTAATTTTTTAGGAGTTGAAAATAATTGTCTAACGT
>JAFSUE010000278.1 GCA_017445435.1 Selenomonadaceae bacterium
AATTTGTCGTTGAGGAAAAAATTGACGGCTTATCGGTTGCCCTTCGCTACAATGACGGCGTACTTACTCAAGCCATTACACGCGGCGACGGCATCACGCAAGGCGAAGACGTTACAGAAAATGTTCGCGTAATTGCTGACGTTGTACAAAAACTTGTTGACGCGCCTAAATATTTGGAAATTCGCGGAGAAGTTTATATGACGAAGAAAAATTTTGAACTTGTCAACGCTAGGCAGGAACATTTAGGCTTGAAAACTTTTGCGAATCCGCGAAACTGCGCGGCTGGAACTTTGCGACAACTTGACAGCAGAATTGTTGCCGAACGTAAACTTTCAATGTTCGTATTCAATCTTCAAGCCGTCGACGGTTTAACTTTGTCAAGCCACACTGACGCATATGAATTTATGAAACGTAACGGCATTAAAATTATTCACAATTACGCCGTATGCAAAAATTTTTCGGAAGTTTGGGCGGCGATTGAAAAAATTGGCGGCTATCGTGAAAATTTGGACTACGGCATTGACGGCGCGGTTGTCAAAGTAAATAATTTTTCGCAACGTGAGGAAGTCGGCGCAACAAGTAAAGTTCCGCGTTGGGCTATCGCGTACAAATACCCGCCTGATGAAAAAGAAACCGTTTTGAAAAAAATTGAATTGAGCGTCGGTCGGACGGGTAGAGTGACGCCTACTGCGATTTTTGAACCAGTAATTTTGAACGGGACGAAAGTTGAACGCGCGACGTTGCATAATCAAGATTTTATTGACGGCTTAGACATTCGCGTCGGCGATACGATAAAAGTTTACAAAAGCGGTGAAATAATTCCGAAAGTTAGCGGCGTCAATCTTGACAAGCGCCCTGCAAATTCCGTACCGTTTAAAATTCCTGCTGATTGTCCAGTTTGCGGTCATAAACTTGAACGTGAAGAAGATATGGCGGATTATCGTTGTGTCAATCCAAATTGCCCCGCGCAGTTAGAAAATCATCTGTTAAATTTTTGCAGTCGTAATGCAATGGATATTAAAGGATTGGGCGAAACTTCCATTCCGAAATTGATTGAGGCGGGCTTTGTACGTGACATTGCTGACATTTACAAACTTTGTGACCGCCGCGCAGATTTGCTTGAACAAAAAATTTTTGGGCGTGAGAAAAATACCGATAAAATTTTGGCGGCGATTGAGGACAGCAAAAAAAATTCGCCAGCTAAACTTTTAACTGGACTGGGAATTTTTGGCGTAGGAACTGCGGCGGCTAAAGATTTAATTCAACATCTCGGCGGACTTGTACAACTTAGTCAAGCGACTGTCGAAGATTTGAAGGCGATTAATGATATTGGCGACGTGACGGCTCGACACATTGTAGAATTTTTCAGTGACTCGGCTAACGTCAAACTTATTGAGGAGTTGAAAAATTTGGGCTTGAAAATGGAATCGGACGCGCCGAAAGTTGAAGGCAATTCCGAAATTGCAGGAAAAATTTTTGTACTGACAGGGACGCTTTCAAAATATAAACGCAATGACGCCGCAAAGTTAATTGAGGAACGCGGCGGCATTGTCAAAGGTAGCGTCTCAAAGAAAACTGATTATGTTATTGTCGGCGAAGACGCAGGTTCGAAGTTGACGAAGGCTAATGAACTCGGAATAAAAATTTTGAGTGAAACGGACTTCGATAATTTAATGGCTAGATAATTTTTAGATTTTAATCGAAACAAACTGCAACTTAGTAAAAATAATCCCCGTATCAATTAGTGCGGGGAATTTTTTATAAAACGTGGTGTGCTAATAAATAAATATCTGACGTTGCAAATGCTTTATCTAGAAATCTTAAACATATGTTACGCCTAACCTAATGCTACGTCCAAAATCATCATCAATACAAAACCCAAACTGAATGAAATTGTTCCCCAATTTGAATGTTCGCCTTCTGACATTTCTGGTATCAATTCTTCTACTACAACATAAATCATAGCGCCTGCCGCAAATGCAAGCATATATGGTAACCATGAAATTATAAAGCTTGAAGCAAAAATCGTTATAACGGCGGCGATTGGTTCAACCGCGCCTGACATTACGCCGTACAAAAAAGTTGTCATCTTCGGCATACCTTCTGCCCGCAACGGCATAGATACGATAGCGCCTTCAGGAAAATTTTGTATCGCAATGCCGATAGCCAATGCCAACGCTCCAGCACTGCTTATCAGTTCATTTCCGTTTATAAAATTTGCATAGACTACGCCGACTGCCATTCCTTCTGGGATGTTGTGAAGTGTGACGGCAAGAATTAATTTTGTAGTTCTTTTCAAGTTGGACACTGGACCTTCCATTTCATTATCCAAGTGCATGTGCGGCGTTACTTCATCAAGAAACAGTAAAAATCCTACGCCGATTAAAAATCCTACAGCGGCTGGAACAAAAGCTAATTCCCCTAAATGTTCTGAACCTTCCAACGCTGGCTGTAACAAACTCCAAAAAGACGCCGCCACCATGACGCCTGCCGCAAATCCTGTCAATATCCGTTGCAATGTATTTGAAATGGAATCTTTCAAAAAAAATACCATTGCCGCGCCTAGTGATGTTCCTATGAAAGGTAACAGCAGACCAATTACAATTTGTGTATCCATTACTCCACCTCCTGATACAAAAAAGACTGACGAACTAATTTAACTTCGCCAGTCTCTTTTTTGTACGAATTTTAATTCGCCGTTATTCTGCTTTTTTCAAAATGGGAATGAGCATGCTTGCAATCATAAAAGTTTGCGTTGGAAATGCGAAAATCATATTGTCCAACTCTTGCCCTGTGATTTTTTTATTGATGATAAGCGTTAAGAAGTCAAGCCAAGTTCCAGCCTCACTGCCATAAATCGTAGCACCTGCTAAATAACCTTCACTGTCAACAATCAAAGTTATATCAATATCCAATTCGCGATTATCCACCCATTCATTTTGCACGCCGTAAGGAATGGAATGAATTTTGTACTGCGCGGGATTTTTTTCAGCGTCTTCAATGGTAACGCCAACTTGCCCAATTCGTGGAAGTGTGAAAACTAAGTTAGGAATGACAGGGTAACAAATCGGCGCATCACTTCTGCCGAGAATTTGTCCTGCAATGTAATTCGATTCAAATATTGCTGTTGGCGTAAGTTTAGGAATTTTTTTATCGACAACGTCGCCGCTTGCAAAAATATTTTTAACGCTTGTTCGCAGATGATCATCAACAACAATTCCGCGCCGACTTGCCGCTATTCCCAATTCTTCCAAGCCGAGCTCTTCATAATTTGCAATGCGTCCTGTAGCGTCAAGTACGTAGCTTCCCTCTACGCTAAGTCCTGATTTTGTCGTAACCTTATAACCGTTTTCAATTTTTTCAACGCCATTAACTGCTTCACCACAATAAAATTTTGCACCTTGCGCAGTCATTTTATCAACAAGCTTGCTAACATATTTTTCAGGATACGCCAGCAATGGACGTGACGCAAATTCAATGAACGTGACTTTCTTGCCGAGCATTAACGCCATAGACGCAAATTCCATTGAAATAATTCCCGCGCCGATACAAATTAAGTTGTCGGGAAATTCTTCAATATCCAAAAATTCACGGCTACCGTGTAAATATTCTTTGCCTGGAATGTCAAGCCGT